>NZ_JAWOCL010000122.1:0-20573 GCF_046483825.1 Sodalinema sp. | reverse complement strand
GAGGCGTCCTCTCCTCTCCCCTGTCTCCTCTCCCCTCGTGTCATGGCTCTGCCGTGACACGGACTCTGGGCGGCTCTGCCGCCTGTGAGTCGGGAGGCAGAGCCTCCCCAAGAGCATGACTTGGCAGAGCCAAGTCACGAGGGTCTCGTGTCTCCTCGTGTCATGGCTCTGCCGTGACACGGACTCTGGGCGGCTCTGCCGCCTGTGAGTCGGGAGGCAGAGCCTCCCCAAGAGCATGACTTGGCAGAGCCAAGTCACGAGGGAGGAGGGAGGAGGGAGACCATGGGCTATCCTGGAGGCTCGTTCTAGTTTCCCATGCAATGCTCTGGCTCATTCTCTCCCTGGTGACCGCCTTCTTTGAATCCCTGCGAGATGTCGCCAACAAAACCTCATCCACCCTTCACAATGACTACGTGATTACCTGGTCCCTCAACGCCTTTACCGCCCTTCTCCTACTCCCCCTCGCCCTATTCTTAGGGACTCCTACCATTAACCCCCCCTTCTGGAATGCCTTGCTAGCCGGCAGTTTCCTGAATGCGATCGCCTACCTCTACTTTATCAAGGCCATCCGCCTCTCAGACCTCTCCAAAGTCGCTCCCCTCACCACCTTCACCCCCCTATTTCTTCTCCTCACCTCCCCCATCCTTGTCGGTGAATTTCCCAATACGACAGGATTAGTGGGGATTTTCCTCATCGTCAGCGGCGCCTATCTTCTCAACTTCGCTCAACGTAAAAGCGGCTATCTCCAACCCCTGCGCGCCCTCATCAATGAACGAGGCGCTCGCTTTATGTTACTCGTAGCCTTCCTCTGGAGTCTCACCTCCAACTTCGACAAAATTGGCGTGCAAAACTCCTCACCCCTATTCTGGGTCACCACCGTCTATGCGGCCAATGCTCTCTGGCTATTTCCCCTAATGTTGCTCAAATGCCAAGGTTGGAGACAGCAAATTCAAGCCAAACCCCTACCTCTGTTGGCTATTGGCGGCTTCAATGCGATCGCCGTCGCCTGTCAGATGACGGCCCTCTCCCTCACCCTCGTCGCCTACGTCATCGCCATTAAACGCACCAGCGCCTTATTTAATGTCCTCTGGGGGCGATTTATCTTCCAAGAAACGGGCCTCAAACAACGACTTCTTGGAACCACCATCATGGTTCTCGGTGTCACCGTGATTGCTGTATCCTAATCCCCCTTTGCTAGAATCAAATCATCGTTTTTAGTCATGGGTTCCCATCATGGTTGATGCCTCTCGCCGCTGGCAAACTCCCTTACCGACCATGTATGACCTCCCCAGCGAATTCCCGGAGGAACTTGGTTTGCCGGATCAATTTCATGAGTTGCAACCGACGCTCTTGAGCATTACCTGTAAACCGTCAAACTACCCGCCAGAGGACTGTTTGACCGCTCAAGACCTCAATGTCTACTATGACCCTCACCATACCCTCTGGCATAAACGGCCCGATTGGTTCCTGGTTCTTGGGGCGACTCATGTTGACCAACAAGACCAGTTACGCTGGAGTTATGTCATCTGGCAAGAGGGAATCTCTCCCTTTCTCGTGGTAGAACTCCTCTCACCGGGGACTGAGGCGGAAGATTTAGGACGCAGCAGTATGCGCCTGGCCGATAAACCCCCCAGTAAATGGCAAGTCTATGAGCAAATTCTGCAAGTTCCCTTCTATGCGGTGTTCGATCGCATCCAAAATGAGTTTCGGCTATTTGTCCTCACCGGCGGCCGCTATCAAGAACAAGACTTGCCCGAACGCCGTTTCTGGTTCGAGGAACTGGGGTTAGGGTTAGGAGTCTGGACTGGCCCCTATCGCGGCGTAAACGGACGCTGGCTGCGTTGGTATGACGCGGATTGGACTTGTATCCCCACTCCCGCAGAAGAAGCGGAACGGGAACGGCAACGAGCCGAAGCCGCAGAAGCTGCCCTCAATCAAGCCCAGAGCGCGGCTCAGCAGGCTCAGGAAGAAGCCATTCGCAACTTTTTGGCGATGGGTCTCGATGTGTCACAAATTGCAGCGGCGTTGGGCGTTTCTGAGGCGCTGGTGCAACGGGTTCGCGATGGGTTAGGGGACTAGCCCGATTTGGCTCCCTCAAGCCTCCCATCGCGGTTTGGGGGAGGGATTAGGCGGGGTAAATCCGCAGGCGACGATTGGGTTCATCGCCGAAACTATCGGATTTGAGGCGATAGTGTTCCACCAGTTCATGCTGGATTTTTCGGACTTTGGGCGATCGCGGTAACAACTCCACTGGTTGCCCTTTCGGAAGCACAATCTGTTCGACGGCTAGACGGGCTTCTTCTAAGGCCTCAATCTCATCATCACTGGCATTGTGACTAAACAGCCGTAAATCCGCCACATCGGGAACTCCCGGATCATCCATTTGCAATAACCGTCGCAAGGCTCGGGTAATCTGAGGGATGGTACTGGATTTAATCAGATGGATGGGAATTTGTCGGGCTTTGGCGACATGGCGGAGTTTGGAATGATTGCGGAAGTGCGATCGCAACGCCAAAACTGCATTGGCTTCATCCAAATCCTTGGTAATCACCACCGGTAACTCCAACACCCCAATCACTTCTTCCAACTGACCCCGACTAATGGCATAAGGATAGAGATAAAATCGCTCCTCCTCATCAATCATCTCATTGCCAAAGCGGTCAAACTCAGGACTATTCGAGAGAGAGGCATCGAGTAACTGCTCAAAATGTTTCTGAGGGGAACTCGTCGCCACTCCGTTCGTGCGCGGTAGGGGTTTCATTTGCCCGGAGGCTCGCCAGCCCCGCACTCCGGCATTTTTTGGCGGTTTTGGGGCAATGGGGGCATCGGGTAACTCATGAGAAATCAGTACCTTACCACTCTCATTCATGGTCCGTACTTGAGGGTTCGGTTGTCGTCCCCGCAAGAGGATATCCACGGTATCCGAGACACTTTCATGCACCACCCAGCGATACCGTTCTAACATCTCCACGGCAATCTCGAAGGTGGGCGGGGCTTTGCGTTCGAGGACGGTTTTTTGGGTTCCCCGCCGTCGCGCTTCGTCGTCTCCGAGGGTGACGGAACCAATCCCACCAATTAAGTCCGCCAGGGTGGGGTTTTTGATGAGGTTCTCGATGCGGTTTCCGTGGGCGGTTCCCACCAGTTGCACCCCCCGTTCGGCAATGGTGCGGGCGGCCAGGGCTTCGAGTTCGGTGCCAATTTCGTCAATCACTACCACTTCGGGCATATGGTTCTCGACGGCTTCAATCATCACCTGATGTTGCAGTTCGGGGCGGGCTACCTGCATTCGTCGCGCCCGGCCGATGGCGGGGTGGGGGATATCGCCATCGCCGGCAATTTCGTTGGAGGTGTCGATAATGACGACACGCTTTTGTAAGTCGTCGGCGAGAACTCGGGCAATTTCCCGCAGGGCGGTGGTTTTACCGACGCCGGGCCGACCTAACATGAGGATGGATTGACCTCGTTCGACTAAATCGCGAATCAGGCCAATGGTGCCGAAGACGGCCCGCCCGACTCGACAGGTGAGGCCAATGATGTCGCCGCTGCGGTTGCGGATGGCGCTGATGCGGTGGAGGGTTTGCTCGATTCCGGCGCGGTTGTCGCCGCCGAAATGGCCCACGCGATCGACGCAATCTTGTAAGTCTTGTTGGGTGATGGGATCGTCGCTGAGATATTCGGCTTGGCCGGGGAACCGGGCTTCGGGACGTCGCCCTAAGTCCATGACAATTTCGATGAGAACGTCCCGCTGGGGATGGTGTTCGATGTGGGTTTGGATGGGTTCGGGGAGAATGCTGAGGAGTCGAGTGAGATCGTCGGTGCTGCGCTGCATATCGCGTTCTGGTTCTGAAGGGGCGGCTTCAGGAGACGGAGATCGCCCATAAGGGATAGAAGATGATGGGTTGGGATTTGAACTCACCATGAATGCTGGAAATAGCAACAGTGTCAACCCGGAAAGTGGGGTTAGTGGGCTTTTAGGGCTGCTGAGGGCTGATGGTGCAAGGCCACGAGCGATCGCGCCCGCTCGACGGCGGCCCAGAGAAGTTGAGGATGCTGGTCTAGGTACATGGCAGAACCCCGCTCGATGCTGTTTAATGCGGTCAAAATAGGGGACAAAATAGCCCGGGCATAACTGCCGTAGGCAATCCCTGCTATATATTTAGCGGGTTTTGGCCGGGTTAAAGGGCTGTTAGACGAAGATTGTTCGTAATTTAATCGGTTGTTAAACAAACCTAGGGATTGCAGTTTGGGGACTGTGTGCTGGTTGGTTCCTCCGGCGAGTTGGACATATCCGGGAAGGTTGGCCTTGAGAACCTGTTGTCCAAATTGGATGGTGGCTTTGCTGGTTCCTTTGCCGATGTCACCGCTCATCGATCGCCCGTCGGTTTGCCAGATGGGTTCGGGAAAGGCATCACCGATAATCTCGTAGAGCGATCGCAGATAGTCGAGACTGTCGCGACTGTGTAAACAACTAATGGCCAGTTGTTTTATGTGGGTTCGCCAAGGGGCGATCGCCCGCCACAGGGCCTCGAAATCTTGGCGATGACCGGGTTGGGTATGGATTTCAATGGCGTCAACGGCCATAGACAGGATAAAGGGGGCCAGAGTTTCGGGACTGGTGCGGTAGGCTTTGGCCCAAATGAGTCCTTGGGGACAGATGGGTAAACAACGGCCACAGCCATAACAGCGGTCCTGAATCACGCCCTGATGCTCTTCCGTGAAGGCGATCGCCGCCGCTGGACAGACGGCTTCACAGGGACGGGGACAGTCCGGTGGACAGTGATTGGGGTTAAAGTGCGCTTTGCGAAAATGAGGATCATCGGCGTCGTTTAGACTGACCATGAGCCAGGGCTTGGGATTGGGAGATAGCCCCCGCGATCGCGCTGACTCCACATAGGCCTGAGCCGCCGTAATGCCCCCACGAGCCGCCTCGACGACCGCTGCATCGGCTGCAACATCGATACAATCAACTCCGGCCAAGGTATACGCCAAACTCAGGTTATGCACGGCGGGCAGATCTTGAAAACTGGCACCGCAGATTAACTTAAACCAGGTGCCTTGTTTTAAGGAATGTAACGGGTGTCTCAGGTTAGTCACACCTATATGCTAATGGGTTCGCGAAAAAATGGGGAGGGTCGGTCATGGTTTTGCCTGCCCCAAGTCCTCTCAACAGCTTCCAACTGAGACTCTCAGCCAGATGTCTCAGTCGTTTGTGGCATCATAGAGCCAATACGACCAAACAACAACCTGACTCTCATTTGGGGAAGAAGGGAACAGGGGGGAAGAAGGGAATAGGGAATCGGCAACAGGCAACAGGCAATTCCCCAGATGCGGTTGTCACTTCTGAAAGTTTCCCCTATAATAAGAGATCCAGAAAGGAAACGATAGCATTCACGTCACTCACGAGGGGCCTTCATGGTTTCGACGTGTTGGGGAAACCCGAAGCGTGATGCAGGCCGAGAGTGAGTCTCCTCTCGTAAATCAAAGGCTCAAAACAAAAAGTAAATGCGAACAACATCGTTCCTTTCGCTCGCAAAGCAGCTACTGTTGCCTAGAAAAAACCTCCAATAGGTTCGAGCACTTATAGTCCGACTCCGTTAAGGGCTATAGGTAAACCCCAACGGATGCACTCATTCACTGTCTCTGGTCAGTGAACTGAGTTAAGACAATACCAGAGCATCCTACCGTCCGGGATAAGGGACGGTCCCCGCCCCAAGGGTTAACGGGGCTAAGCCTGTGAATGATCGTGAGGTCAATACCCAAGGCGGACACGGGTTCGATTCCCGTAGGCTCCACTTTAAAACGCAAACGACCTGTTACAGTCTCTGTAGCAGGTCGTTTGTTTTCGTTAGACTAGAGGTGATTTCTCTGTGTAGTTGTCGATTATGACCTCCAAGACTCCCAACCTGCAACGGCGCGTTCCTCGTCTTCTCTCCTCGCTGATTCTCGGGGCGATCGCCTCGGGCCTCACCTCAACCTTAGTCGCTCTACCGAGTTGGGCCAACAGTGCAGACAGCGCTCCGAGTGAACTGGAAAATCTCCTAGACAGCATTGATAGTACCTCAACCGAGGGAGATATCGAGGGCTTAATGGACTTCTACAGCAATGACTTTGATCATTCAGATGGCCTCAACCGCGACGATTTCCGCGCCTCCCTCGAACAACTCTGGGAACGGTTCCCCAATCTAAGCTACGATACCGAGATTCTCTCCTGGGAGGAGACGGCTAACGGCTACCAAGTTGAAACCGAAACCACCATTCTCGGGTTACAGGCCAGGGATTTGCCTAATACTGAACTTCACGGAACCGTGCGATCGCGCCAAACTTATGAAAACGGGCAAATTGTCTCCCAGGAGATTCTCGAAGAAGAAATCCGCATTCTCTCAGGCGACAATCCCCCCAATGTCCGCGTGAACCTTCCTCTCGAAGCTTCACTAGATAGCCGCTATCACTTTGATTTAATCGTAGAAGAACCCCTCGGAGACGATTTAATCCTAGGTGCGGCGATGCAGGAATTGATTTCTCGTAACACCCATCTTAATCCCAATGCCTTGGAACTTGAACCCCTCAATGCTGGCGGGTTATTTAAGGTTGGCCAAGCTGAAGATGGTGCTGGAGACTATTGGGTATCCGGGGCAATTGTTCGCCAGGGAGGTATTACGATTGTTAGCCGGCGAATGCGGGTGAATTAGGGGGGAAGGCAAGAGGCAAGAGGCAAGAGGCAAGAGGCAAGAGGCAAGAGGCAAGAGGCAAGAGGTAGGGGGTGTTTCGGCTTGCCATCCTGGTCAGCTTTGAGTGTTCAATTCAAACTTGCCGGAATGCACCTCTCGCTGGTGGAACCTGACCCCGGTTAATTATCGATTTAACTATCGATGGTCTGGCGTTGTTCGACGAGTTTTTCTGTCATTTGGGCCAGGCGATCGAGGTGTTGCTTGAGATCTTGGGCTTTGAGGCGGAACTTGCGTTTGCGCCCAAGGGCGGCCCGGGCTAGATCCTCGCGATCGCGCCTCAGGGCCGTGTGAGCCACCTTATCCCAAGACTCCATCTCACGGACAGCCTGATTGTAGCGAGGTTGTAGGTCATCCCAGGCGACCTTGATCTCTCCTAAGGCCTGATCTAGCATCCCAGCGGCATCCTGCTGATGACCATCTTGGAAGGACTGGTTGATTTTACCCGATAACTGATCCGGGTTGAGGGTGGCCAACAAGGGGGCAAACTTGCGAATTTGCTTGCTGTCACTGATTCCGGTCTTGCACCAGGTGGCAAAATGTTCACAGTTGTTGAACAGTAGATTATACTCGCGCTCTCCTAGGCGACTCTCGGCCCGTTGTAGGGTGGTTTCAGCAATATAATGGGCGGGATACTGGCGGGTATAGACCCGTTTCCCCCCGGTAAATGCCCCTATGGATGTGCGTTTGACTGTGGCCTCGTCTTCTCGCTTGGAATAGTGAATCACTGTTCCATCGCCGCAATCAATCCCGTGGTGTTCATACAAACCCTCCAGATTGAAGAAAGGACGAATCACATAAATCTGGTCGCCACGTGCCATAACGAAAATCTAGGGTGAGGGGTGAAGTGGAGCGATCGAGCAAAACCGACAACACCAAGGCGAATCTGTGCCATGCCTTGAGATGGGGCCACCCTCGAACACTCCCCATTATGGATCATTTCGCAATTGCTGAAAGAAGTGGAATAATGGCGATCGGGTCAAGTTTCAGGAACCGTCATGACGTCACGTACCTCGTCTCCCCTCTCGCTCACCCTTCTGGGGGTGATTCTCCTCACTGTTCTCTGGACGGTGTATTGGTTTGGCTTCCAGAGTTCTCTGACGCTGCTGCGAGGTGCGCCGATGAGTGAACCGGCGGCGGCGTTGTTTCTCCCGAAAGATGCGCCTCTGGTGATGTCGCTGTTCACCAATCCCCAGAAATTACAAGATTTACGACAACTGCGCACGCCGTTACGTCAACGAGGCCAGGCCAAGGCTGAGTTTGAGCGGTTGAAAGCGAGTTTGCTGACGGATACGAATTTAGACTATGAGCGGGATATTGAACCCTGGCTGGGCGAGGAAATCACCTTAGCGGTGACAACTCCTGACCTCGATCGCAACCCCAAAAATGGCACACAGCCGGGATATCTCCTGGCCTTGGCGGTCCGCGATGGGGAACGCAGTCGGGAGTTTTTGGATCTGTTTTGGCAAAATAAGGCTGTTTCGGGGCGAGAGTTGCGCTTTGAGCAATATAAAGGGGTCAACCTCATCTACAGCCGTAAAACGCGGCCGCCGACGGGGGATGGCTTGCAACTGAAAGACTTTAACCCCTTTGCCAAAGAAAGTGCTGGAGAATGGTCGAGTGCGGTGGTGGGCGATCGCTTCGTCTTATTCGCCAACGCCCCGCAAGTCCTCCGTAAAGCCATCAATGACGCTCAGGTGGCGGATCTCAACTTGCAAGGATCGCCGACCTATCAGAAGGCGATCGCCCGTTTGGACCAACAACGCATCGGCCTCGTCCTGGCCGATGTCCCTCAACTCAGTGGCTGGCTAGGCGGAGATTCCGTTAAACCTGACTCTAAACTCCCCGATACCCTCGCCATTGGTTTAGGTCTTAGCCGTCAGGGACTCTTGGCGGATACGGTCTGGACCAGCAATAACGATGATAGTAGCGTCCCCCCCGATTTAGATCATCCGGTGGCGGCGTTGAACTATATCCCCGATGATAGTGCAGTGGTCTTGGCGGGACAGGATCTAGCCAGTCGGTGGCGTCGCCTCGCTCAAGCGGTATCGGGGGGAGATCTCCTCTCGCGGTTGTTGACTCAACCTCTGGCTGAATTAGAAAGCCGCTGGGGAATTTCCTTAGAAGAGGAGATTTTTAGTTGGGTGACTGGGGATTATGCCCTGGCCCTGTTGCCCAATGTGGACCAGGATGGCTTAGATTGGATTTTCGTGGCCGAGGATCCCCCTAACAATCAATCCCAGTCCCAAGCGGCGATTGAACGACTTGATGCGGCGGCGGCGGCCAATGGCTACAGTGTTGGACCGTTTACTCTCAAGGATCAACATCGGATTTTGGCCTGGACTCGTTTGATGACTCGGGAAGGAAAAACCACGGAGGGCAATTTACGATTACGCTTAGAGGCGGATGTTTTGGGGGTACGGGGACAGTTGAATGACTATCGTCTCTTGGCCAGTTCTATTGAGGCCATTGATTGGGCCTATACCTCTCCCCGCCGCAACTCTCTGTTGGCTAACGGTCAGTTTCGTAAGGAGTTACCGTTACTGCCCCATGAGAATGATGGCTATTTCTATCTCAATTGGCAACAGAGTCAGGGACCTTTGCGGCAGCAATTGCCATTTTTGCGGGTGTTGGAACTGACGGGGAATCCGCTGTTTGATCATGTGCGATCGCTCCTGCTGACCACCGAAGGCAGTGAGAATGGAGTTCACCGCGCCCAAGTTCTGGTCAAACTCACTCCCTAACCCGTATCTTTTGCCAGTTTCCCCTAATTGCTCATTGTGAATTGTCCATGGACTCCGATCGCCTCTTAAGCCTCCTCAAACGCACTCCCCTGACTGAGAATTTATCGGATAGTGAACGGCAGCATCTGCTTGAGGCGGCGAGTTTCTCTGATGCCGAGACGGGACAGTTGATTTTTGTTGAAGGAAGTCCCAGTGATTATTTATGGCTACTCTTGGAGGGAGGGGCGGAACGGCTCCAGGAAGCCGATAGCGGGCAATTACTGCTGCTGGGAGCCGTCAAATCCCGAGAAACGATCAATGCCCTAGAATTTATCTTGGAACGCCCTTATAGCAGCAGTTTACGGGCAACGAGTCCCAGTACTTTGTTGATGATTCATCGCCAACATTGGCAGCGGTTGCTCAGCAGCAGTCGTGTGGGGAGTAAGCTGGCGTTAACTTTGGTGGCCATGGCCCAACAGCACTTTGAGCGGGGTTTGGCGGCTACGGATCGGTTGCTGAGTGAGTATCACAGGGCGATCGCTGAGTTGTCAGATCTCGGCGTATCTAAGACGGCTTCATCTGGGGAGGAGGGGTCCGCTGAGGGGGACGCGAGTTCTCCCTGGATCGAGATTCAACAGACCTGCGATCGCCTCGATAAGCAACAGCAGATTCTACGTAAACAATTGCCGTTGACGGCGGTACAACCGACGCGATCGCCGTCTCGTTGGTTGCCGTTTCTAGCGGGAACGGTGACGGGGATGGTGATCCTGGGTCTGATCGGCGCGATCGCCTACGCCGCTACTGGCTTAGGTTCGAGTCAGCAAAACGGGGAGACCTCATCGCTTGCGATTCGATCTCCCCAGTTGGATGATGGATGGGTCTCACCTGACGGGTCTGGCCTTAATAAGGTTCAATAGTACCGTCAGCCCCCGAGTTTAGGCGTTTTCGCGTTTACGACCTAAGAGAGAAAAGGCGCCACTGACTCCCAATAAACCGAAGAGAAGGGTCGGTTCGGGGACTTGTTCTTTAATGATATGGTTCAGGTTGTCTTCACCGATATCAATCGCAAAGACGACATCATTAAAGTCTTCGTCACTTCCGCCCCAATCAATCACAACATCTTCAAAGGCTAACACGAGATAACCCGATTGCTGATAGGCCATGACCTGTTGATGTCCTCCAGGATTCCGGCTAGCATCGAGATGTAACTGTCTGGGATTGCTGCGACCATAGCCATCAGAGTTGAGGAAAAAGTCGAGAGTGGTACCGGCTTGGACTGTATTGAGGCTGACAAAATCTCCGGCAGATAAGGGTAAATCGGTTGGATCTCCTCCAGAGTTACGATAGCGAGTATAGGTCGAACAACTGTCGGTGACGCAGACGATATCATCGAAGAGAACGGTTTCCGCGAGTTCGGTGCTTCCGGTACTACTAACACCGAGTTGGTTGCGGAACCAAGCACCTTCACTGAGGAAGTGAACCTTCACTTCATGGTCGTAATTTAGGGTCAACTGACTCAGATCGAGTTTGTGATTGGCAACGATGTTGGGAGCCAGATTTTTACTTTCTGTATGGATATAATCGTCAAAGACACCGAGTTCAGTCAGGTTTTTGAAATCATCATCGGCATTCTGGATTGAAAACGCTGAGGCAGACCCAGCTAGGGTTAACGTGGTTGCGATCGCGGTGAATCCGGCAAGAATTGAGGTGTTCATGGTGGTTTCCTAGGTGAAGTGGGTATGATTAAAATAGAGTAGATGACACAGTAACTATATTTATTCCGCTCTTGGTTACCACCATAACTCTGCTTGTTTTGGACTTTTCGTTCCTAGCGAGCATCTTTATGAAAGGTTTAAGTTAAGACCGAGTTTTATGTGATTTAGGTAAAGGTGCGCCAGTCTTTGGGTTAAATTATTGAGACCACGAATCCGTGTTTTTACTGAGTTTTGTGGCAATCTGATGACGAGTGAACTGGAAAAAAGCGATAAGATGGATCCTTCGACCCTTCTTCGTTTCCTCATGAATCCCGCTGAATTTTCCCTCATCCCCGCTTCTCCCGCTGGCTTTAAGTCGGGGTTCGTCAGTATTATCGGTCGCCCCAATGTGGGCAAATCGACGCTGATGAATACCTTGGTGGGGCAAAAAGTCGCGATTACCTCTCCGGTGGCCCAAACCACCCGCAACCGCTTACAGGGGATTCTCACCACGGATGAGGCCCAACTAATCTTTATCGACACCCCCGGTATCCATAAACCCCATCATCAACTGGGGACGGTGTTAGTGCAGAACGCGAAGCGAGCGATTTCCTCAGGGGATATGGTGTTGTTTCTGGTGGATGGTTCTGGCGTGGCGGGGGGTGGCGATCGCTATATTGCGGAATTACTGCATGAGGTGCGGGTTCCGGTGTTGATTGGTATTAACAAAGTCGATTGTCAGTCCTATGATCAAGCTGAGGCGATTGATGCCTCCTATCGGGAACTGGCCGGCGATCGCCCCTGGGAACTCGTCAAATTTTCCGCCCTCAAGGGAACCGGAACCCCAGAACTCCTCAATACGCTAGTCAGTCATCTCGAACCGGGACCCTATTACTATCCCCCGGATCTCGTCACCGACCGCCCGGAACGCTTTATTATGGGTGAGTTGATTCGAGAGCAAATCTTGCTCAAAACCCGTGAAGAAGTGCCTCATTCTGTGGCGATCGCCATCGAGAAAGTCGAGGAAACTCCTAAGTTAACGCGGGTGTTTGCCACGATTAACGTCGAGCGAGATTCCCAAAAAGGGATCTTAATTGGCAAACGAGGGTCGATGCTGAAAGAAATTGGTTCAGCGGCTCGGGAACAGATTCAAAAGCTCGTCAGTGGTCAGATTTATCTGGAACTGTTTGTTAAAGTTCAACCTAAATGGCGACAGTCTCGTACCCGCTTGACAGAATTGGGCTATCACCTTGAAGATTGATCGCCAATGGGTCTAGTTTGGGTTTTCAGGATATACGGTGGAGCATTGGATACAAAATGGTAGGGGAACCCACCCCTAGCCCCTCCCAGGAGGGGATTTTTCGCCCCTACAGCAAGGAATATAATCTGCCATCAATTTTCCTGATTACCGTGAACCCAGAAGATCCTCTAATTTTAGAATTTCTAGCCCCCTGTTTCTAACTGGTTATGACCGTCTCAGCTCCTCTGTCCGACTCTGCGACATCAAAAGGGTCTCTTAGCTCGATTCTCTCGGCTGCGGTTCAGTTTTGGCTGCGATCGCAAGTCGAACGAGCCGAAACCCTAACGATTGAGTTTTCCGGGAAAAATCGCCAACTGCTGCGAGGTGAAATCCCCCAGATTCAGGTCAAAGCTCAAGGGGTCGTGTATCAAGGATTGCACCTCGGACAAGTCAGGCTCGAAGCGGGGGCCGTCCGTCTGAATTTACGGCAAATCCTCCAGGGAAAACCCCTACGTCTGTTGCAACCGGTTCCTGTGCAACTGGCGGTCCAACTTCAGGAAGACGATCTCACCGCTTCTCTGGCTTCGCCTCTACTCCAAAACGCCATCTTTGAGGTGTTTGCAGGGATTTTACCGGCTGACGCTGACCTAACGGGGGCAGAGATTCAACTCCAGGGCGATCGCCTCCATCTGCTCACCTCTCCCCCCCCAGGCTACCATCTCAATGTTGGTCTCAAGGCGATCGCCAACGACAAAGGAACCCAGATTGACCTGGATAGCCCCCAACTGCGGCAAAATGGCGAGGCGAATCCCCAAACCTTCCCCCGCCGCGAGATTCCCTTAGATGCTACGGTATCCATCGAGGCCTTAACCTGTACCCAAGGCCTTCTCGATCTGTCTGGCTCTTTACAATTAACAGTCGACGGTTAATTGTCAGCCATATTTGAGGGGGGTTTCCCGGTTCCGGTGTTTCCTTCTTACCCCTCTTGCCTTTTGCCTCTTGCCTTTTGCCTTCTTCAAACCATGTTCAACGACTCCACCCTACAATCTCTCGTCTGGCTTGATTACCGTCTCGCGGTTGTGTTTACGGTAATTTTGCCTCTGATTCTCCTCATTTGGGCATTTGTCCAGAAATTTGAGGCGATTCAACGGTTGTTAACCATCTATTGGCGAGTGGCGAGTTTGCTGGCCATTACGGTTTATTTAGCCATCGCCTCGCTTCCCATTAGTTTCTTGACGGGGGGGCTGGCCCGCATCCTCATCCCCATTGCGCTCTGGTTTTGGGCGGATTTGAATGATGAAATCGATGACGCACCCCGTAAACCCCTGAAATGGGTCCTCACCTCCTGGCGTTGGGCGATGACGGTTTACTGTTTAATTGGGGTTCTCTTTCAACTCCCGGCGTTCTCCTGTGCGACACTCTCTCGGGAGGAGGTTCTCTCGACGACGACTTGTCGTGTCTGGTTGGAAGCGCCCTGGGGCTATCAAGCGATGTTCCACGCCAATGCGTCACCGGATATTTTAGGATTTCTTGGCATTGTTGGCTTAGTCGCCTATGTTCTCTGTTTGCTTTATTTTGCCTTTGTTCGTCTGGGCAAACAAGGACGTTCCGCGATGGGATAATCGACCGGCCATCACGCATAATCATCACGCATAATTGAAAGGTTGACGCCATTGATACTGGATCATGACTGCGATCGCTCGTTTGGAACAATACACGCTCAAATGTCCCGATGAAGTCTTGCGGGTGTTAGCCCAATGGGACGATGAAACGGACGAAATTCTCGTGTTTAAGGGGTTTTCCAGTTCCCTGATGCGGCCAACGGCGGCGGATCCGGATGTGCCGGTGTTGCCCGATAACGCCCAAATTCAGCAGATTGACCGCTTAATGAGTCCCTATCTCCCAGAGCAGCCTCGCTATATTCAGCATGGCCTCACCTGGGAGACGATGCAACCCCTCCTTGAACAAGTTGGGGTTTAAGTGGGGTGTTCAGGACAAGATCTAGGACAAGATCTAGACCAAGACTTAGGAAAAAACTCACGAAAAAACGACGGTGCGGTTGTTGTAGGCCAGAACCCGCTGCTGGAGATGCGATCGCACGGCCCGGGCCAACACCATGCGTTCTAAGTCTTTCCCTTTACGAATCAAGTCCTCTGTCAAGTCTCGGTGACTGACTCGGGCGACATCTTGCTCGATAATGGGGCCTTCGTCGAGATCCTGGGTGACATAATGGGCCGTCGCGCCGATGATTTTAACGCCTCGTTCGTAGGCGCGGTGATAGGGGCGGGCGCCGGGAAAAGCGGGTAAAAAGGAATGGTGGATATTGATGATTTTTGGGAATTGGGCAATAAATTCTGGACTCACCACCTGCATATACTTGGCTAACACCACTAAGTCAATATCATACTGACGCAACAGTTCTAATTGTTGGGCTTCTGCCTCCGGTTTACTTGCTTTTGTGACCGGAATGTGGTAAAAGTCGATGTTGAATTGCTCGGCGATCGCCCCCAAGTTCGGATGATTACTAATCATTAAAGGAATCTCCGCTGGGAGTTCTTTGGCGTTTTGTCGCCAGAGGAGATCGAGTAAACAGTGGTCTTGTTTCGTCACCCAAATGGCCAGCCGTTGGCGTTCATCGGAGAAATGCAGTTCCCAGGTGGCGTTGAGGGGTTTTCCTACCGCAGCAAAGGCGCGATCGATAATATCTCGGGGAAGATTAAACCCGTCTAATTGCCATTCAATGCGACTTAAAAACAAGCCAGCATTAAAATCCGTATGGTGATCGGCATGAATAATGTTGCCACCATTGGAATAGATGAAGTTGGCAATTTTGGCAACAAGTCCCTGTTGATCAGGGCAAGATAGTAGTAGTGTAGCAGTTGCTCCGGTCATCAGAACGTTAGTCTAAAATAGCGTTGAGAAGAACATCGGAAAGGGATTTTCCTTCCATATCATCCAAGGGGATCGTATCAACAATATCGAAAGCGGCCCCAGCGTCTAGGAGTTGATCGTCGAGGGCTTTGAGAAATTCCCGAACTTTGGGATCTTGGCCGACTTGAATAAAGGAAATCCCGAGTTCTTCATCGCGATCAATTTTTTTGGATGCTTCAATGAGGAGTGTAATCACATCTTTGCGATTATCGGGTTCCCCATCGGTAATCACGAGCATAATTTCGCCGTTTGGCTGACTGGTTCCGGCGGCTTTGCGCTCAAAGTAATTATTCAGGGCATCCTGTAAAACAGCCGCTAATGCAGTTTTACCCACGGGGGTATTCTCGTCAAAAATTTTCCGAACTTTGTCGGCATTCACGTTGTCATAGCGACGGAAACGGCTGGAAAATAGATAAACGGTAATCCCATCGGGATCATATTCATCGCATTTTTCTGCTAGGGCGATCGCCGAGTTTTTAACCACCTCCCAGCGGCTTTTTCCACCGGGTTGGTCTTGTTCGGACATACTCCCGCTGCGGTCAACAATTAACGTATAGTCACGATTTTCTAACATGGGCTTGAGCTGAAGCGTTTACCGCCGTAAATTAGGAACAATCAACCGTCAACAATCAACCGTCAACCCTTAACCGTCAACCCTTAACAATCAACAATTAACAAGCACGATGGGATGTTGCAGCCGTATTTTAGCATCGTCCCGGCGAAGATGCGGCCCGAGTCGGGACTAATTTTTCGGGCTGAACCGGCCAAGTCCTTCTAGCGTTCAATATCGCTCGACTGCTGGTGTGAGGAATAACGAGAATCCGGGGGTCCATCCTGTTTCGGGTTGGGGGCGATCGCCTCGGGTGTCGAGGGACGTAATAGGTGCCGAATGAGGGGATTTCCCGTCGCTAACCCCTTCCCATTGGCGAAACTTAAGATCCGAGATTTCGAGAGTCCCCATTCCTGTCGCTGGGCGATAATCTCAGCCAAGGCTAGGAGAGGGGCGATCGCCTCCAAGGACAAATCCAGCCAAGCGCCGCCAGTCGCTTCTAAGCAGCTAATCCACTCTCGGGCCTTCCAACTTGAGGGAATCTCGGCCTGAAAGGGACGGACTAAAACGCCTCGCGTCAGGCCAAAGTCCTCAAAATCGCAGAGAGTGCGTAGGCGATTTCCCACCCGTTGTCCCCGTTCATCGAACACCACCATCACCCCAATTCGGACATCCTGGCCCCGTTCACTCCCGATAATCTTCAAATCAATGGTTTTACGCCGCTGAGATTTCCCCGAGACGCGCTGTTCCACGCCGCGAATCTCAACCCCTTCTACGGTGGTTCCCAGCAAACTCTCAAACCCCAAGCCGAGGGCTTCAATGACCGCCGCTTCTGTCATTTCGCCCAAATCTTGCACTTGGGCCAGACTGCGTTCAAAGGCTTGCGTCACCCGTTCGAGGGGGTCATTTTCCACGGGGCGGAAGTTCTCGGCACACCATTCGATGGCATCATGAAGATCAGACCCTTCCCGGGCCAAGGCCTTCAATTGCGAGTCATCAAAGGGATATAGCGGTGAGGGCGGAACTAACTTGCGATCGTGATAGAACTTGCGTAACCAAGCCCGAATCACCGATCGCACCACGGTTTCATCGGTTTCGGGGAGTTCAATGGGATCGGCGCGATCGCTCAAATGACGGGTCATGCGCCCTAACATCGGCTGGACAATGCGATCCCAGGTTTCCGGGTCCATGACACTCAACAACACCGTTCCATGAGTGCAACGCAAGGCCCGCAAACTCTGGGAGAGGCGCACCATGGCCCCCACCGGAACTCGCATATCCCATTCATCTTCGAGGGCGTCTTCGTCGGTTTCGTCCAATTCTTCCCCATCGAGGCGATCAAACGCCACCACTAGGGGTTTCCAATCCCCCAACACCTGCAAAATTTCCTCTAGCAATTCCGCCGCGCGACTTTCGCGACTTTCCCCCTGACGTTGGGGAAGGCCGAGTTCTTCGAGTTTCCAGGGGGCCAGCGATCGCCCCGCCAGCCATTTACGGGCGAAGGGGGCCTGGGCGGGGGCTAAGGTCCATAAAATGGCCCGTACCACATCGGGATCGCCAATATCCGGGCGCTGCTTAAAGAAGCCTTCCGCGACGCGATCGACCCAATGGCGATTGCGGTCTTGAGGTTGTCCCCGTAGCCGCCGTACGGCGAGTTCTGGGGTTAACTCCTTGACTTGTGTATCGAGACTTTCCAGGGCGTGAGTCGCCAGGGCGCTGGCGAGTTCCTGCCATTGCATGAAGCCCGACGCCCCTTTACGAGTTAGGCTTTGGGCGATCGCGCTCAGCAACACCTGACGGACTGTCGTGCTATCTTGAAACTGCTGAAGGTCGATATAGATAAACGCCGCTTCCCCACTAAGCTGGAGTTTTTGCCAAACTTGGGCCAGAAAATGGGTTTTACCGGTTCCCATCTCCCCGAGGATGACGAGGGAACAAATACGCTTACCGCGTTCAATGTCCGCCAAGGCCGATTGTACCAACGCCATGGCGCTGCGGTGAGGCGATGGACAGTCGGGGAGGTTACCGCGCCAGAGATCGGCTTCTTCCAGCGTGGCCAACCCAATAAAGGGGTTATGACGCTCGATCGCGCGGTTGAGGGCAGATAGGGTGGATCGATCCAAAGCTTCGGTCAAAACGGGTTAACAACTAGAACGTACATCAGGACGGATGTTGAGACTTGGGGAAGCGATCCCCAATCCCGTCGCCGGCCTAGGTTGGGCGATGTGAGGCGTAAAATTCCTTGCTGTCACTACAGTACTGCCACAACAGACCTTCTGGATCTTTAGTTTGCGCCCACTGACTAAAATCCGGCTTATGTTTGCGCTTCCCAATGGTACTCGAACTCACCTGCAAGCGGCGGGCCAGTTGCGCTTGAATTAGGGATTGGCGAGGTTCAGCGGCGGCTGAGGCCGACATCGTGTTGGTCTGGGGTTGTTCAACTTTAGCCTTGACAGCCTTGACAGCCTTGACATCTTGAACGTCCTGATTGACGCTTACGGGTGTTGGTTGTTGGCCCGGTTGGCGATCGCCGGTTGTCGGGTTGGGCGATGCTGGCAGGTTAGGATGCTGTTGATGGTCGAGATTGGCCCGAACCGGTGGCTGGGGATGCTGTTGCAGCCGAGAAGCCTCCCGAGAGTTCGCCTCAAGGGTGGCATGAGAGTCGTCTTTGGAGGCGAGTTGCCGTTCCCGTTGCCAGAAAAACACTCCCACCCCGGCGGCGATCGCCCCAAATGCCACCACGTTCACCGCTAGTAGCATCGTCGTTAGGGTTGCAAAGAACGCGCGACAGAACGCCATCGCCCCTTGTAAGAGGGCCGGAATGGCAAATAACGCCACCAGAATCCCTACAACATAGCGCCAATAGGCGATCGCAGAGAAATCAACGGAGTTGCCATTGCGGGTCATCAGATGGTTGGTGGTGGACGGTTGTTACAAATTTTGCCACATTCTGGTTCCGGCGGCATCTTTTTTCGGGGATTGTTGCCCTCGATGCACGAGATTAACCCCGAAAGAGAACGTCGGCCACTCGGGCCACATCAGACATGGCCCGGAGATCGTGAACTCTGAGAAGATCCGCCCCAGCGGCGATGGCGGCGGTACAGGCCGCTGCTGTTCCCCAGACGCGATCCTTGGCTTCGGGGCGATCGAGAATGCGGCCAATAAAACTTTTGCGGGAGACGCCGAGTAGGAGGGGATAGCCTAATTTGTGGAATTGGGGCAATTCCCGTAACAGTTGTAAATTTTGGTCCTGAGTTTTGGCGAAGCCAATCCCTGGATCGAGAATTAACTGTTGAGTCGAGACGCCACAGGCGATCGCCGCATGGATATGTTGTTGCAGTTTCTCGGCGACCTCGGCCACCACATCCTCATACTGGGTCAGCGATTGCATGGTTTTGGGGGTTCCTCGCATATGCATCAGGATGGCGGGAACGTCACGTTCCCCAATCAGGGGTAACATTTCGGGATCGGCGGTTCCGCCACTGACATCATTGATGATATCCGCCCCGGCGTCCAAGGCCGCCGCTGCGACGGCGGCGCGATAGGTATCGACGGAAATGGGGCAGTTTGAGCGCGATCGCAGGGCCTCAATCACCGGAACCACCCGTTTGATTTCCTCTTCGGGAGACACCTCCTCGGCCCCAGGCCGGGTGGATTGGCCGCCAATATCGAGGATATCCGCCCCGGAGATCTCCAGATGTTGGGCTTGGTTGAGGGCGTTTTTCCGGGAGATGAACTCTCCGCCGTCACTGAAACTATCGGGGGTGACATTCAGCACTCCCATGATATAGGTGCGATCGCCCCAACGGAATTGGCGATCGCGAATGGTTAATGTCGGATTAAGATATCTCACCCGTCTCCCTCAAGCCTACGCTTCCCCTCGTTCAAAGCCTTCATCGATGGGTAAATCGGCTTCTTTTGATGCGGCCACCGCCAGGCGATCGCAACATTCATTCTCTTTATTTCCCGCATGGCCTTTCACCCAAACAAACTCTACCTGATGGAACTCACACAACTGCAATAATTCCTCCCAAAGATCGGGATTTTTAGCCCGTTCCTTCTTATTACGCCACCACCCCTTGGCCTTCCACCGTTTGGCCCATCCCTGACGCATCGCATCCACAATATACTTAGAATCGGAATATAACGTCACCTGACAGGCCTGTTTCAGCAATTTTAAGCCCACAATGGCCGCCATCATCTCCATGCGATTATTGGTCGTGCGTCGGAAGCCTCCCGAGAGTTCCTTCCGGAAATCCCGATACATCAGAACCGTTCCATAGCCGCCGGGGCCAGGATTACCACTACAAGCCCCATCTGTATAAATCGTCACTGACTTCATCGTCATCTTAGCCACTCCAGTTCCAGAAAAACCCCATCCTAATCCCTGACTTTGACGGTTCACAAGGGAACCGCCCTACAATCCTACAATTCCGGCAATTCCCGCAATAAGGTCGGCCGCTTCGCCACATCCGCCGGATTCGGCAACCTCACCTGGCCATATTCAGCCTCAATGGTCTCAAAAAGGCGCAACACCCCCTCTTTAAACCGTTCACCATCAAAACAGGCGCCCCGCTGGCGGGCCGCCTCTTGTCGCCCCGCCCAGGCTTCGGGTTGACTCTCTCGTTGGCAACAGAGATCATAGGTCTGTTGTACCAACTCGTCGAGAGACTCCACCAAAATCCCCGACTCCCCGTCCACAATTTCCGG
>NZ_JAWOCL010000055.1:0-24893 GCF_046483825.1 Sodalinema sp. | reverse complement strand
CTCGAAGCCAACCGAGAAGGGAACACCATCGTCGTCGGTGAACGTCTCCCCGACTCAGCGCGTCCGGTCATTAGCCGCACGGTTCGACTCAATCAACTCACCTTAATTGATGCCCGCAATTTCCTCGTGTCTCAAGGGGCAGAAATCAATGAAGTGAGTGTACAGCAACAGATTCAGGCTCAGTCTCTGGGCGAAGGAACCGCCCCACTTACCACCACCAACACAACCACTCGGGTGGAACTCATTGCTGCTGACACCCTAGACGAACCCTACCAGGGTTATGCCGCACTGCCCCTGCGTGGTCTTCTTGTCTCTATTGGACAACGACAACAAACTGGAGATGGGCCGGGGACTGAACTCACCCTAGTCGGAGATCCCCGCAAGGTAGAGATGGCGACTCAACTGCTAACCCAGCTTGAAACCCGTCGTCGCCAGGTGGCCGTGAACGTCAAAATTGTTGACGTCTCATTGAGTAATCAAGATAACTTCAACGCCAGTTTTTCTTTCGGTGTAGGAGATACTTTTGTCTCCAGTGATGGTGGCGCTGCAACCGTGATTTTTGGCGGTGGTAACCCCCCAAGCAGCACGACAACCCGTGATGGATTCGTCTCCCCTCCTGTCATTGACAACCCATTCAGTGACTCAAACACATTTGTTGATTTATCGAGTAGCACCCGTATTCCAGGAGCCGGAGAGCCAGGCCGACAAATTGTTGAGGAAGATCCACAAACTGGACAGATCACAGTGCGCCGCGAACCCCCACCAGAGGGTAGCGATCGCTTCGTTGATCGAGAAGCGGCTATTAGTCAAGAAGACCCCTTTAATGTGGGAATCAGCGACTTCGAGCTAGCCGAAGATACTGTGATCACCTTAGAGCCAGTCTTTGATGATGATGGTAACTTTACCGGACGTTTTAGTCCTGATGTTGATCGCGGAGAACGGGGTAGTGCAACGGCGAGTCTAGCTGATCTCTTCCAATTCCCAACGCGCTTTCTGGCACAACTTCAGGCTCAAGTTATTAGTGGAAACGCCAAGATCCTGACCGATCCAACCTTAGTCATTCAGGAAGGACAAACCGCCAATGTCAACCTAACGAACCAAGTGGTTCAAGATGTCACTGTTGACTTCACGGATACGGCCTCAGGACAACGAGAAACCCGTGATGTCAATTTGCGAGATGTGGGATTACAACTGAGTGTCCAAGTCGATCGCATTGATGATAATGGGTTTGTATCACTGCAAGTCAATCCCAGTGTGACAGCTCCTGTCGGACAGGAGAACCTAGGGGATGGACAGTTTGTGACCTTAGTTCAGGAACGATCTATTTCCTCGGGACGAGTGCGTTTACGGGACGGACAAACCCTAATCCTCTCGGGCATTATCCAAGAAACGGATCGTACAACAGTGAGTAAAGTCCCGATTTTAGGTGACATTCCCCTCTTGGGAGCTTTATTCCGCAGCACCAACCGGACGAATGAGCGTCAAGAGGTCATTGTGCTGTTGACACCGAACATCCTCAACGATGCTGACCCCAACAACTTCGGGTACACCTATACCCCAGGTCGCGACGCGCGGGAGGTTCTCCAACAACAACGTAACTTCACGTTCCCCCAACCCCAGCAGTAAGAGGCCCCCGACCTCATGGCCCTCGTTTGGCCCTCGTTCCTTGGCTCTGCCAAGGAATGCCCCTGGGGAGGCTCCGCCTCCCGTCTCAAACTTGGGAACTTTGAGAGAATTTTAAGGATTCTCCTCAGGCTGTCGTCGTGGAATCTCGATCGCAAATGCAGTCCCCCCCTCAGGCGGAATCAAACAGTGAATTTGGCCGCGATGGCGTTCAACAATAATTTGGTAGCAAATCGATAACCCCATTCCCGTTCCCTGGCCAACGGGTTTAGTGGTAAAAAATGGGTCGAACACCTTGGAAATGGTCGCCTCAGCAATACTTGGACCATTATTTGAAATAATAATCTCTACCGTATCTCGTTCATCAATAGAGCGCGTAAAAACGCGAATGTTTGGGTCTGTTAACTCTCCTTTTTTCACATAATCTTGTAAAAAGTAAATGGAGTTGTGCAAGATATTTAAAAAAACCTGATTCAATTGACCCGGATAACAGTCAATTTTGGGTAACTCTCCATAATCTTTGCCAACCTCAATTTCTGTACCATTGGGGAGTTTTAAGCGGTTTTGTAGCATAATCAAGGTGCTGTTGATACCGTCATGGATATCAACCCGCTTCATCTCTGCCTCATCGAGACGGGCAAAGTTGCGCAGATGACTGATGATTTTATGGATTCTTGCCGCTCCCACGCGCATCGAGTCAATCAGTTGTTTTGAGTCTTCGGCGAGAAACTCAATATCAGCATCTTCGAGCAGCAGTTCTAACTCTTCGGGAATTTCAGGAAAGCATTTTTGATAGAGACAAATGATATTGAGTAAATCCTGGATATAGTCTTCTGCGAAGGATAAATTGCCTTCAATAAAGTTGATGGGATTGTTGATTTCATGGGCAATTCCGGCCACCATCTGCCCCAAACTCGACATCTTTTCACTTTGAATCAGTTGGGCCTGAGCTTGCTTGAGTTGTTGCAGCGTCACCATCAAGTCATGGTTAGCCGCTTTCAGTTGGTGATTGAGTTCATATTGGCGTAATCCGGCACGCACTCTAGCTTTGAGTTCATTGGGATCAATGGGTTTCGAGAGAAATTCATCGGCCCCCGCATCGAGGCCCTGAACTCGATCAGCCACGGTTTCTCGTGAGGAGAGGAGAATCACAAATATGCCGGATAAGTCGGGATGCGATCGCACCTGACGACAGAGTTCCATCCCGTCAAGTTGCGGCATGACCCAGTCACTGATAATCAAGGCCGGAGAAATCAGCAACGCCTTCTCAATTCCCTCAACACCATTCTCTGCGAGCGTTACGTTATAGCCTTCTTTCTGCAACGTCCGATTGAGGAGCAGCCGTGTTGTGGCATCATCTTCGATAACCAAGATTCGCAGCGAGTGTTGGGCCTGTAGATCGTGCATTCCGGCTTTAGGTAGAGTTGGGAGTTCACGAAACTGGAGCAATCCGGGCAGTTTCTGGGCTGACAGGTTCTGGGAAATACCGCTTAGTACAGCCGTCGAGGCCTGACGGTTGATTGGAGCGGCCCCGGTTTGCGGTCTCGTTTTGCGAGTTCGAGGCTGGCTCAAGTCTGAAGAGACACCTAGGTATGGTTCCATTTTGCCAGGTTAACGGACTGAATGGGAATCGTTCATGAGAATACCGGAGGGGACGATCGCCGAGATGAGATGCACGTGACCTGACGACGATCAATAAGTTTTGGCGTAACGGACTGGTTTGTTCTTTGGTTCTGTCTTAAGTTACGATGTCCGTCTCTTAAGTTGCGTAACCTTAACCTTACTCAACAAAATCAAACCAGTAACGTTGCCATTTGCGAGAAAATTGTTTCGACATTTTCCCCAGTTTTTGCTGATGTGAAATAAAGTGAGGTGAGGCGATCGCCTTGCTCAGTTTTGACCTGGTCTTGTAAATGGGCGAGTTTGTCCGCCTCAAGTAAATCGGACTTATTTAAGGCGGCGATCGCCACTCCTTTCGGATTCACCGAGAAAAATAAATCCAAATGGTCCCCCAAACGCTCAATGGTCTCTAAACGAGTCACATCGGCGACAAACAAGGCTCCCGACGACCCTTGCAGGTAACTCGGAGCAATAGATTTGAACTTCGTATGACCCTCCAAATCCCAAATTAGAAGTTGAACGGATTTATCCTCTCCGGCGCGGTTGGTGACATTAACCGGTTTACGCGAGATTTTAACGCCGACCGTCGAAAGATAGCGATCGCTAAACTTTCCTTCCACAAAGCGACGAATGAGGCTCGTTTTACCGACACTAAAATCTCCAATTGTACAAATTTTCTTAGAAAGAACTGCCATAGGATGATCTCTACGAGAAGTCAAGACAAGTCTGACACAACCAGCCACCTTATGGACATTATTGTGGCAGAACTCAGGGATAAGTTTATATGGTAACGGGAATTGACCCGAGTATCAGAAAAATTGTCATGGGACTTGTCCCCAAGTCATGGTAATGTCTGCCAACGGACACAACGACTGAGTTCCGCCGCTGCCGTCTCATCAAGGTCTGGAGGTGGGTTAATCGAGCCGTTAATCTGTAAGCGATCGGCCGCAATTCCCTGTTCGACCAGAAAGTCCCGAGTGGCTTCGGCCCGTTGTTGAGCAATCTGCTGATTCACTAGCGGAGAGCCAATTTGATCCGTATGTCCAATTAAGCGTAACCGCAAGTCTGGCGAGTCTTGCAACAACTCAGCCAAGGCCCCTAAGGTCTCCCGTTGTTCCGGCTCAGTAATGGCCGTCTCTCCGGAGGCGAAATAAATCCGTTCCTCTAGGGTTTGGGGTTTCGCTCCCATGGTATGAGTGACGGTTGTTACCCCTGGAATGGCCTCAAACGCTTGCGTCACCCGCTGCGCTCGATTGGGATTGGGTAACTCTCCCCAAAGCTGCACCTCGCTTCCCTGTATCTCTCCCTCTAAGGAGACATCCTCCAGGCTATTCAAGGCGCTCAGGGTCCGTTCAAACTCGGCGGCGGTCAATTCTGGGGTGGGGGGAACCTCAAGCGTTAGAATGCGGTTTTCCGTCGGTCGCTCCGGTAATACGTCCGCAATGGCCGCCTCGGCCCGCGATCGCAGACTCTCCGTCGGCACCTCACCCGACAACACCAACGTGCGCCAATTCATATCGGCATTGAGGCGATAAATTCCTAAAGCTGGATGCGATCGCAACACCTGTTGAGCTTGAGCTATAATTCGCCCTTGCCAAAACCGCAAGCCGCCCCAAACCCCAAACCCGAGCAACAGCAGTCCTAAAAATCCCAACAAAATCGGGGGACGATTGCGGCGTTGTTCCTCCGTTTCTCGGAAGTTAGCCGACTCAACCAACATCTGGAGGCGATTGGTCACCAGCGGCGGCATCGTCTCGGGGTCTCCGTCATAATCCTCAATCGCATCCCCAGACTTCTGCACGATGTAGCCAAGGGTGTTACGGAGATTATTGACAAAGGACTTGGGCATTTCCCCTTCGGCCACCACGGCAATATAACAGTAGCCCGCCACTTCCATGACTAAGTTGAAGGTTTCATACTCAATCTCTTGCAGTTCAGAGGTTCCCCCAGGGGTGACGATGCAATCAGCGGCAAAACTGCGGATTGCCGTGAGCATCCCGCCGATCATATCCGACTCTAGGCGTTCTGATTCGGACAGTTGGGCCTCGCAAATCACCAAACCCGAGTGTTTATGGATTAAAAAGGCCGCCCGCACCTTAAAGGGGAAAGATTCCCGTAAAATCAACTCCGCTTCCGAGACGCCCTGTAAGCGGGCGCGAATCTTGCGGCGTACTCCTTCAAAACTGAGGGTATTTTCAACCTTTTGATTGATATCCCGCACCGCCTCCGTCATATACTTGGCGATGGTGTTACCGATGACGGGGTACAGGGCATCGACCATCGAATCCCGTTCGAGTTCAATCTGTGCCTTGATAAACCGGCCAATTTCCGGGGCGAGGGCATCACGAATGGCGTTGCGGTCGAGTTGGATCTGGCGATGAATGGCGGCCCCCATTTCGGGACCAATGGCGTTGGCGATTTGCTTGGGATTGCGTTGAATTTGGGCTTCGATCGCCCCAGGAAGAATCTCGGAAAAGGCTTCCTGCATGGCGTGGGGGTTTTGCTGCGATCGCTCATGAATGACCCGGTCAATTTCTGGGACTAGGGCCTGAATTACCTCGTTTCGCAGTTCAACGGGGGACAAGCTAGTGAGGATTTCCTGAATCACGGGCATCAGGGGACCCATTGAGCCTGTGGCGCGATCGAGTTGCTGTTGTAGATCGTCGACTTGGGCCTGGAGGTGACGCAAGTCCTGATTCGCTATTGTAGCGGGATGATATCCGGGAGTCGGGGCTGATGGGGAACCCTGACTCTGGGTCGTTTTTTGCGGCTGAGATTGCCACGGGGAGGGCCGGCCAGAGGGGCGACTAGAGGCGCGACTAGAGGGGCGACTAGAGGGATTACGGCGGCTTGGAGACGGTTCAGTGGCTGAGTCCTTCCCTAGACTCGACTCAACCGCTGATGGCTCACTGGCTAATGGCTCACTGGCTAATGGCTCACTGGCTAATGGCTCACTGGGAGCTGCGGGCGACGACTCTCCCATCGTTAGCTCACTCAGAAGCTGTTGCAGGGCGTTGAGAGCTTCGAGGTCGCTTAGCGTATCCTGATTGGAGTTAGATGCATCTGAGTGAGGGGACGTCATGGAGGTTAATGATTCTGAGAATCGGGGAGCGGCTCGTCGTGATAGTCGGGTTCTTGATAGTCGGGTTTTTGATAGTCGGGTTGCTGATACTCGTTCTGTCGTTCCGGGAGGATGAGGCGTTCGGCGTTGCTGTTCTGAGACTCCTGGGCCTGCGCTTCTTTTCCCTTGACTTGCATACAAACATCAAACAGGATATCGGCCAAGTCAGTGCGGGAGAGTTTGTCGCCTTCGAGTTGTTGCGATCGCCGCTGAAGTTCGTCGAGGATCTGCGATCGTAAATCCGCCAGTTCTCCATCCAAACGTGTCCGGGTTTCCGATAACTCTTCTTCGATGTTACGAACTTGTCCTTTTAGGCTTTTCTCAGCCACGACAAAGTTACTCGAAAGGCGACTTTCCACGGTTCGCAGTTGGTTGCGTAAATCTTCGGAATCTTCATCGAGAGAGGCGTTGACGTACTGAAGCTTCTTCTCCATCCCATCGACGGCTGTTCTCAAGTCCGTCGTAAACACCGTCCGCAGGCTTTCGAGCTGTTCGGTCATCTGACGTCGTAGGGTGGCCACCTCGGACTCGAGTTGACTGAAGCGACGGTCATACTCACGAGAGCGATCGCCAAACAAGATATCGCGAATTTGGTCGATGTTGCCAAGGCGTTCTCGCATCTGATTGGGAGTGATCTCGTTCATGGGGTGAAAGCAGTAGTAGGGACCGTCGGTTGAATCAGTAATCTGGACTCAGCGATGTTGTCAAATTAGTGAGGGGATAACTCACCAATACCAGTAATATCACTGCAATTCTATCATGCCTTGAGGGGTGAAACTTGCCTCCAATGGACTGAATCACCAGCATCTCATGATAGGCTCAGGCCTAGACTGCCCCAAGGCAGCGCGATAGCCCAGTCTCACTCTCTCAGCCTCATTGGCCCCGGTCACTACGCTAGAATGGGACTCGACAAAGTCTGTCTCAACTGGTACTGATTAACCCTAAATTACCCTATGACCACAGCCGCCCCGACGAAAACGCAGTATGAAGCCGTAATTGGGTTAGAAACCCACTGTCAGCTTTCGACGGAGACCAAAATCTTTTCCCAGTCCTCCACCGCGTTCGGTGCGGAGCCGAACACCCATATCGATCCGATTTGTCTCGGACTCCCCGGCGTGCTTCCGGTTCTCAATGAGAAGGTGTTGGAATACTCCGTCAAGACTGGGTTGGCTCTCAACTGTCAGATTGCGCCTTACAGTAAGTTCGATCGCAAACAATACTTCTATCCTGACCTTCCCAAAAACTATCAAATTTCTCAATATGACTTACCCATCGCCGAACATGGCTGGCTAGAGATTGAGCTGATTGACGAGGCGGGGAATCCCTATCGCAAGCGCATCGGCATTACTCGCCTGCATATGGAAGAAGATGCTGGGAAGTTAGTGCATGGGGGAAGCGATCGCCTCTCGGGGTCATCGTACTCGCTTGTCGACTACAACCGCGCCGGCGTTCCTCTGATGGAGATTGTCTCGGAACCCGACATTCGCTCCGGGAAAGAGGCGGCCGAGTATGGCCAAGAGCTACGGCGCATTGTGCGCTATCTCGGGGTCAGTGATGGCAATATGCAGGAAGGGTCCTTGCGCTGTGATGTCAATATCTCTGTGCGTCCTGTGGGACAAGCGGAGTTTGGCACTAAGGTGGAGATCAAGAATATGAACTCCTTTAGTGCGATTCAAAAGGCGATCGACTTTGAGATTGAGCGTCAGATTGATTGCTTACAATCGGGAGAACCCATCGTCCAAGAAACCCGTCTCTGGGAGGAAAACAGCCAACGCACCATCAGTATGCGCGTTAAGGAAGGCTCAAGCGACTACCGCTACTTTCCTGAACCCGATCTCTGTCCCATTGAGGTCACGCCAGAGCAGCGGGAGGCCTGGAAAGCGGAAATTCCGCAACTTCCGGCTCAGAAACGTCATTACTATGAGGAACGTCTCGGCTTATCGGCTTATGACACTCGCGTCTTAACCGAGGAGCGCGATGTGGCGGAATATTTCGAGTCCGTCGTCAGCGCCGGCGCACCGGCTAAGTTAGCCGCTAACTGGGTGATGGGAGATATCACCGGCTATATCAACGAGGCGAAACTCAAGATTACCGCGATCGCTCTGACGCCCGAGATTTTGGCTGAACTGATTGGCTTAATTGAAGCGGGAACCATTAGCGGCAAAATTGCCAAAGAAATTCTCCCGGAATTGTTGGAGAAGGGAGGTTCCGCCAAAGCCTTAGTCGAATCGAAGGGGATGACCCAGATTTCGGATACCGGCGAGTTGGAACAGATTATCGATGATCTCCTAGCCGCGAACCCCGATAAGGTTGAGCAATATCGCGCCGGGAAAACGAAACTGCAAGGCTTTTTTGTCGGACAGGTGATGAAACTCACCAGTGGACGCGCGGATCCTAAACTCACCAATCAACTGCTTGCTCCTAAACTTAAGGGAGAGTAGCTGCAACGGTTTTTCCTCAATGGGTGCGAGAACGGGTGCGAGAACGGGTGCGAGAACGGGTGCGAGATGGTTTTGAGCCGGTTTTTCAAAATTTAGGGCTGTGGGGGTTGACCCCTCATCCCAAATTCGCTAAAATATGGTATAGATGCACCCTGATGGCGGGGAGGGCTACGGCTCTCCCTTCTTTTTTTTGGCCGGGAATGGCGCACCGGGGGAGAGTTCTCTGAACAATGAGCAGGCGAAAACGGGGACACGTCTACTTTGACGCATCCCCGCTAAGACAAGTGAATTTAATGTTGATCCTGAACCAAGACTCCTACCGTCCCATACCCGGTTCTTTAGCCATATCCAGGAAGGACTGCATATTGGCACCAGGGCGGCGGCGAGGGGTGGGAGAATTGGGCATCAGGTAGCGTGTGGCAAACTCTTTACGCTGTTTTGGCTGCTGTTTCGGCTGAGGTTTGGCCGCTGCTGGTTGAGCTGAAGCCTTGGCCTGAGTGGGTTGAGGGGTTGGCTGAGCTTTGGGGGCTTTTTTAGCCTTGGCCGCTTTTTTCGGAGCTGTTTCGGCTTGGGGGCTGGGCTTGTCCTCTACTTTAGCTGTTTGGGCGGGTTTTTGGGATGTTTCCGAGGCTTTGCCGTTGTCCTGCCCGGATTTGTCGTCAATCTCTAAGAAATAACTCGTTTTTTTGGATTTCAAAAGCTTTTTTAACATTGGGCGCTCCCTAGAATCTCCGTTGGCGATAACGTTTAGGTCAAACGTTTGGATCAATTGATTATGGTGGGTGGACGCACGACAGAGCCAGGCGATCGCGTCGTCAGTCTTAAACCCGACCCCATTGTAGGTCTGTGATGCAAACCCGGTTGACAAATCTTAATAAAGCTTTACACCAAGCGGGGATTTTTTCAGAGATTTTGGGCGATCGCCGGTCTCTGAGTCAAGGTTTGGGCATATTCGTTACACCGGTTTACCAAAAACTCAGATTCGCGCCCAAAATTGAAGAATCGCCCGGAGCCTAGGTCTAGCAAAGGGTTAATCTTTAGGGTATGTTGAGGTTGACCCAACGAGAGGCAAAGGGTGCAAAACATTGATGTGAGAGTTTTCAGAATGACTTCATTGTCTCGGTATGTCCCTCTGAACTGTAAACTGTGAGCCTTTTGCTACCGTGGAACCGGAAACATCACCAGAGCGCCTCATTGAAGAACTTGCCCAACTGCGCCTAGAACTTGAGATCGTACAGCGTGAAAAACTCGACCTAGAGATTATGGTAGAGAACATCACCGAACATGCCGATGCGATCGAAGTCGAGTTACGGGCGCGTAACCAAGATGTGCAAGAGTTAAACGAGAGACTGGCGTTAGCGAACAAAGAACTCGAACAGCTCGCCAGTGTCGATGGCTTAACGGGAATTGCCAATCGGCGGCGCTTTGACATGACCCTAGAGCGCGAGTGGAAACGCCTCACCCGAGATCAAAAGCCCTTCTCGCTCATCTTGGGTGACATCGACTATTTCAAACGCTACAACGACACCTACGGACACCAAGCCGGGGACGACTGTTTACAAAAAGTCTGTCAAGCCTGTCATGATTGCGCCAAACGAGCCACAGACTTAGCCGCCCGCTATGGCGGCGAAGAGATTGCCCTAATTCTACCGGATACCGATTCAATTGGAGCCATGTATATCGCGCAGGAAATCCGCCAACGGATTCGCCGGCTCAAAATCAAACATGAAGCCTCCCCCATCGGTCGTACCATCAGTATGAGCCTGGGTGTGGCCACGGTGATTCCCCACAGCCGCATCCAACCGACCCTATTAGTCAATCAAGCGGATATGGCGTTATATCAAGCCAAGCAAAATGGACGCAACCGCATTGTTCTTTTTCACAAAAGCCTTTGAGTGGAACCCAAAGCCCTCGACTCAACGAGTCTTATCATACCTGAGCCGGACTGTCAACCACTTCTTGGAATTGGATGCTGTCTTCACGGGGATCTGCATAGGTCACCCGGACTTGGAAGCGTTCCCCAGGTTGCATTGAACGTGGAAAACGCCAGACAAACTCAATGCCAATCTCTTCGAGGAGGAGTGAGCCTAAGTTATCATCAGGGCGAATCCAGCGTAACATCAGGGCTTGCCAGGTTTCTTGGTTATGGCGACGTAGGTATTCGATCGCCCAATAGCGGCAGGTTTGCCGTTCGACTAACACCGCTTCTTTGGCCGATACCATCACGCTCATCATCAATTGCTGCACTTGCTCACTGGAAAAGGGTTGGCTGTCTCCCCGTAAATGGGCCTTTAACTGAAAATGAGTGAGTAAGTCCGTATAGCGGCGAATCGGTGAGGTGACTTGGGTATAGGTATCGAGGCCCAAACTGGCGTGACGGTTGGGGAAGACACTCATTTCGCTGCGGGGCATACATTTGCGGATGGCGCAGGCGCGAACGGGGCCAGCGGGCAATTGTAGGAGTTCTTCTTCTGGGGGGAGTTCCGGTTGAGATTGATGACGGAAGGGGATGGCCAGATTATGCTCTTGAGCGTAGCGGGCGGCCACTTCTCCGGCCAGAATCATCATTTCGGCCACTAACTGGCGCGAGGCGGAGTTATCTAAAACTTCGATGGTGACGTCATCATCGTTGACTTTGATGGCGGATTCGGGCATATCGATAAAAATCGATCCCTGAGACTGTCGCCAACGATGACGGATTTTGGCCCATTCACCAATGGCGGCGATTTCGGGTTCGGCCCGTAGGCCCAACTCCAGCATTTCATCGACATCATCGTAGGTGAGTCGGTAGGTGGGTTTAACGAGGCTGGGGTGGATGCTGAACTCGTCCACGCTACCATCGGGGTTGAGGATGACGCTGAAGCTGAGGGCGCAGCAGGTTTGACCGGCATTGAGGCTCATCGGACCGGTTGCCAGTTCTGGGGGCAACATGGGGGTCATACCGGTGGGTAGATAGACGGTGGTGCAACGGCGGCGAGCTTCTAAATCCAGTTCATCGCCGGGGGTGAGCCAACGGGTGGGATCGGCGATATGGACCCATAGGCGTTGGCGATCGCCCTCTAAAAACTCAACACTCAGGCCATCGTCAATTTCTTGGGTGCTGGCATCATCAATGGTGTAGAGCTTGAGGTGGGTTAAGTCCAGGCGGTTGGGTTCCGTATCGGGGGGGAAGTTGGTCAAACAGCGTTGCGCCACGTCGAGAACCTTGCTAGAGAAGTGCGTGGGAATCTGGGTGCGCCGTAAAAAGAGGTTTTCGTGAGGACTCCATAGTCCGAGATCCACCAGCACATCAAAGGCGCCTTGAGGCGTTAGGGGGCGATTGAGGGCGCTGAGAACGTCATGGGCGGCGCTGCGTCCGGGGGCTTCATCTCCTAGGGTGGCGTAGCGTTCTAGGGCATCGAGGTGGCTGCGATCGCTACTATCCCAGTCTGTGGGGGTTCCGGCCAGGGCCTGGGCAATCCGTTCGAGGAAGGCGGTCCAGGCTTGTTGGCGGAGGGCTTCGGCTTCGAGTTGGTGTTTGAGTTCAGCGACTTGGCTGGCCGGGCGAGGTTCGTAGCGATCGCCCTTTTGTTTAAAATAAATTTTGTCGTCGCAAAGTAGGCGATGAGCGGCGTAGCACTGAGCTGGAGTCGAATCGCTAAACAGCAACAGAGCCAACTCTTCGGGCGCGACGGACTCTCCATCTTCCGAGAGCAGTTCCCAAGCCACCTCTAAACTCGAGGGATCGAGATAGGTGTCGACTTCAGCTTGAAAGGCCGGTAAGTCTGAGGGCTGGTATGATTGCCTATCGAGGCAATAGGACATCTGTTTCGGCGAGAGGGTTCGGCTTTGGCCTTGCTCATCGACGACCACCCAATTTTTCTTACCTTCGGGGCGATCTAAAACGGCGAGCCGGCGCTCACCCTGTAGTCGAAATTCGATTAGATTTCCTTTCTCCACCAGCCCTTAAACTCTCTTACATCGAACGCCTTAGCGCTTGTACGATATCTCACACCCATCAGACTCAGGCGGGTGTGACATTGGGGTTGCGACATTCAGGTTGCGACATTCGGGTTGCGAATTACGATCAACCGAGTCTTGTCAGATTTTGACGTTAGCCTTCTCGGTTCAGGAAGGGTAACAGTGCCAATATTCTAGCGCGTTTGATGGCCTTCGTCAGATCTCGCTGTTGGCGAGAGGTCAGACCAGTAATGCGGCGAGGTAAGATTTTTCCTCGCTCGGTGATGAACTTACGCAGCAGCTCAACATCTTTGTAGTCAATGGGATCTCCGGGTTTAATTGGGGAGATACGACGACGGTAAAATCCTGCCATGAATTGTGGTTACTCCTATAACAAGGCAATTGACGATGGACACAACACTCAGAGGATATCCAGGGGATATCTGAGGTGTTATTTGGTTTCCTTATGAACCGTATGTTTGTTGCAATGGGGGCAGAACTTCTTGAGTTCCATCCGTCCCGTGGTGTTGCGGCGGTTTTTCTGGGACGTGTATCGGGACACGCCGTTAGACCGCTTGTCAGGGTTGGTGCGACACTCTGTACATTCGAGGGTCACAACAATGCGAACGCCCTTAGCCATAGTTGTACTCGGTTGGTTATACTCGCTGTTGGATCGAATCGGTCCGAATTTTTTAGAATTCAGACACGATCAACTATTGTTTCACATTTCGGCTGATTAGAGCAACCCATTTTTTAACTTTCAGGTCCAGGGAATAGCCGCGACGGGTGGCGACAATGCGGGTTTCACTGAGGCGATCGTGAAAGGCTGAGGGATCGACCGGGTCAAACCAGGCGACCCCGACGTCCACGCCGAGGGGCAATAGGAGAATTAGATAAAAGGCATTCCGGGACCCGAGATTGAAAAATCCCACCAGGGCTAAAAACACGGCGATTCCCGAGACGGCTTCTCGTTTGGCGAAATCTTGCCAGAGGGGTGTTCGGTTGTCGCGATCGCTGACGACTCGCATATCAAACGCCCAACGGCCGGGACTTTGACCAAAATAAGACGTGGGGACAATCACCCGAATCGAAAACCAGGTGAGGGCAAAAACAATGAATTGGGCCGTTATCGCTGGTCCCCCAACCAGGGTCGCCAGTAACCAAGCGATGAGACTGTCGAAGCCAAAGGCACAGCCTCGTCGCCAGAGGGGGACGCGGGGGGCGCGAAAATAGAGAGGATTGTTGTCCATTGAGAGAGCCGTCAAGAGTAGATCGCCATTACAAGATGAGTCGCCATCAATGGGGTGAACCGTCTGGCTGCTGATCGGGAGAGCCGTATCCCCCAGTGACCGTCCGAGGGGAATCAGAAAATTCCGAAACTCTGAAACAATTATAGTAGGAAGGAACCAGAGACCATGACTGGATACCTGAAATCCATTGTCCTGCACGGTTTAATTTTATTTCATTTGCATTAGACCCAGATGATGGTCTTCATCCTAAATTTTCTTCAAATTACTATCCAACAGCGCCGATATCGCTTTGCCTCTCGAATTTTGGCATTGGTGATTCTCTATGTCGCTCTGAGCGGTTTGAGTCAAATGATCGCCGTGAGTGAATTACAAATTGCCCTGATGGGAATTGCCCCGGGATTTGGCTTAGCGGCCTTACTTCTCGGGGGGCGATCGCTCGCGTTGGGGGTCGCCATCGGTGCATTACTCGGGGCTGTGATTCAGGGATGGCCGGGGGGAATGAGTGTGGCCTGGGCGATCGCCCAAACCCTCCAAGTTGTCGTCACCGCAGTTTGGCTAAAGCGATTACACTTCCGCTCATCCTTGGAACGACTGCGAGATGTCGCCTTGTTGATGGCCGTCGGGGCGGTGGTGGCGGCTTTGTTGAGTCTGCTGATGCAAACGGCCATCCTCGAGTCAATCAGCCTTGATGTTGCCAATCGTCTCAGCTTTGGCGAAATTGGCTGGCTGATCACCATGAGTAACATCACGGGGTTGGCAACGATTACCCCGGTTTGTTTGGCCTTGTGCGATCGCCGCTATGACTTGCCCCGAGAGGAACTGCGCCGGCGATCGCTCAAACGCTATCTGGAGATTTTGCTACTGATCACCGCCTCGATTGCCATTGGCTGGTTTGTCTTCTGTTCCCGCAGTCGCGCCCAAAGTTACGAATTTCCCCTAGAGTACCTTCCGTTTCCCATCCTCATGTGGACGGCGTTACGCTTCGGCAAACGGGGAACCGTCTCGATCAACCTCATCATTGCCACCATGGCCGTTTGGGGGATATTACGCAACAGTGGACCGTTTTTAGTCCAAGCTCGTACCGTCATCCAGGCTGTTCTGTCCCTCCAGGCCTTTATCACCGTCGTCTCCGTCGCCTCCCTCATCCTGGCCACCACCCTCGCGGGGCAACGGCGGGCCGAAGCCTCCCTCAAACGCAATCAAGTCCGTCTCCAGAATGCTCAACGTATTACCCAATTGGGCAATTGGGATTTAGATTTAAGAACCGGGGATATGTATTGGTCCAAAGAACTCTCGGATATCTTTGGTTGGACAGCACCGCGATCGCCCAATCGGCAACTCTTAGAATCAGCCCTACATCCCCAGGATAAAGCCTCGGTCTGTCAAGCCTATCAAGATCTCTTAGACCATGAGTATCCGTTCTGTGTAGACTATCGAATTTTGCGGGCCGATGGTGAAGAACGTCTGGTTCGCGAACGAGCCGTCGTGTCTCAACACTATGCGATCGGCAGCCTACAAGATATTACCGAACTCCAGCGATGGATCGAACTCAAAGAAGCCAAAGAAGCCGCCGAAGCCGCCAATCGCGCTAAAAGTGCGTTCTTAGCCAACATGAGCCATGAATTGCGAACTCCCCTCAATGCCATCATTGGCTATAGCGAACTCTTGGAGGAAGAACTGAGTGATCTTGACAATCCTGATTTAATTCAAGATGTTCAACGAATTCATGGTTCAGGGCAACATCTTTTGACGATGATTAGTGATATCTTAGATATCTCCAAAATTGAAGCTGGACGCATTGCCCTGAATTACGATATCTTTGAAGTTCAAAGCTTAGTAGATACCGTTTTATCAAAAGTAAATCTTTTAATTCATGCCAATAATAATACCCTAGAAGTGATTTATAAAAACTCTCCTGGATGCGTCTATGGTGATGCCCAGCGCGTTCGGCAAATCTTACTAAATTTACTCAGTAATGCCGCAAAATTCACCATGTCAGGACGAATTCAATTTATTATTGTGCAAAAAAAATCCATCATTCGTTTTATCGTCTCGGATACCGGAATTGGCATTCCCGAGGAATTTCATCAACGCATTTTTCAGCCTTTTTCGCAAGCCGATTCTTCCAGTACCCGAGAACATGGTGGAACGGGTCTAGGATTGGCGATCGCCTCCCAATTTGCCGAGATGATGGGAGGTAGCCTTTCCGTCGATAGTCGAGTTGGCCAGGGGGCAACCTTTATCTTTGATTTGCCAATAAAATAATGGCTAATTGATACCAGTTTTCAAAAAAAATACCATAGATAACTGCAAGGGTGGATTCCCTTGCCCAATGTCGAGCGATAGCAAGGTCATCAAAAAATTATCATTCATCAAAATCTGATCGTACAAAAACAAATACCTCATCCCGTTGATAGCGAACCTCAAACTCAGGCCGTTGCAAAAAATAAAGAATCAAATCTCTCGCTAACGCCTCCGTTGCTTTCCAAGGATGGCGACCATTGAGAACCACATAATCGGGAGTCTCCAAATCAATCGGCAGCGGACTAGGATGGCCCAACAACAACAGCGTTGGCCGATGCGTCAAATGCGGGGCCAAATAATTATCCGTCAACACCCGGGCCTGGGGGGGAACCAACGCCACCGCCTCCCGCGTCGCCTGCCAAGTCTCCAAACTCTCAAACCCCCGCAATAACTTATTGGGATTCGCCAACAGCAAAAAAGCCACCAAACACCACAGCATCACCCCACGATAGCCTAACTTACGCCATAAACCTCCTCTGACGGCGATCGCATCCACCACCGCCACAAACAAAAACGGTAACAGCGGCACCCCATACTGATGTTCCAACGTCCGCTGCAAAGGATGTTCCGCCAACAGATTCAACCCCAACGTCGGCAACAATCCCAGCAGCGGGGCCAACCGACGCCACGACAACCCCCACAACACCGGCAACACCACCATCCCCACATACACCAAACTCTCCATCGAAACCAACTTCCCCCAAAACAACTGAGGCTGAACCAACAAATTCAGCAAAATCTCCCCCAGAGAATCCCCCAAATAGCCATAGCGAAAGAGGGCCTCAACCCCATCAGGACGAAACGTGGGAATCAGAACCTGTGTCACCCAGACAAACCAAACTCCCCCCAACCCCAACGCCAACCAACCATAGCGGCCACCCGTCTTCCATCGGCGGTTCTCAAACAGCAGCCACCAAATCCCCATCGCCGCCACCGTCAGCGATAACACCGCCTTACATCCCAACACAAACAGCAACAATACCGTAAACCCCAAAACACTCCCACCCTCTCGGGCCAACCAAACCGCCGCCAACAACCCCGGAACCGCCATCACTTCTGGGTGAAAATCAAACAAATTGACATTAAACACCAAAGGATAGGCCCAAAACGCCACCGCCAACAGCGTCGCCGTTCCATCACCTATCCCCTGTTGGCGGGCCAAGGCCCAAACCATCACCCCTCCCAACGCCAGAGAAATCCCCTGAATCGCCAACAACCAATGGACATCGGCCCAGAGACGATAGAACCCCGCCAACAGATACAAACTATAATCCCCATGGCCACCCAACACATGGTGACCCCAAAACGAGACAATAGGCGTTTCCCCGCGACTGATTAAATAAATCGCCTGGTCAAAAAAGCCCAAATCCATCGCCGTTGACTTAAATAAACCGTGGCGGAGACTGCTACAGACAAACAACCCCAGGGCCACCAAACCAGCCAACGCCATCACCCGCCGCCGAAATAGTCCCCTCGCAACTTGACTAATCTCCAACACGAGAAATCTCCTCCGCCATCGCCGGTTGTTCCTGAAACTCACCCAACCCATATCCCTGTAACGTCACCCGAATCCGGGGCTGAAATAGACCCCGATTGAGGGTTGAGAACTTAAAGCTATAGGTCCGCGGCGGTAATTGTCCCTGAAAAAAGGCAAACGCCTCCCCATCATGGCGGGGAAGATGACTTAACCAAACCCCATTCTCCGCATTCGCCACCAAAATGCGATAGGTTCGTTCCTCCCCCGACATATCCCGAACCGTCATCATCACCGGCGGAACCCGAAACAGAGATTTCGCCAACCGTCCCCAAAATGAATGTTCAATCTCAATCGAGGCCCGAACCATCTCCCCATCCTCGGCGGTAATTTGGGCAAAATCATCCCAAACGACCGATAACTCGCGGCGTCCACGTTCCTCGCCACAACGAGATTCAGCCAGAGGTTCTAAGACCATTAAATTGGGCAAAACGGGAAGTTGAACTAACTCCGGGACTTGGGGCGATATCCCATAATGGCAGGTGTAATATACGGCTGTAGCCGGGGCATCGAAAAAGGGATGTCGGCTATCGACAGTATGGAAGTTATATAACAAGAAATCCCGAGGCGAGTTGGCGAGGCTGTCGCGGTTGGCGTTATCGAGATAGGGGGTATAGGCCGCTTGGGATTGAAACACCGGGCGAGGTTGCCAATTGAGGTCATTGGCGGCCACCATAGAGGTTTCTCGGGGAATAATATCCACTGAAGCGTCACCAATCACTTCGCGAACTGGGGCCGGAAGTGTCACATCCTGTAAGTTTTCTGCACTTTGGGCTAATAAGTCGGCTTTCAGGGATGTGGGATTCCAGAAATCGTTGAAATGCTTGGCCACAATGGCCGGGGCGAGGGGACGAACCAAGTTGGTGGGGTAATAGTCGGCAAAGAGGTTCGTGTAATAATTATGGAAGACGAGACAGAGAACAAGACTATAGAGATGGAGACTATAGGCGAATTTTTGCCCAAATTTAGGGCGAATTTGCAGGGTACAAAGGGCAAAAATCAAGGGCATACTAAAGACAAACCGCAGTCCATGAGCGCCTTGACGTACAAAACCATGTTTAAAGGTTAATAGGGTTAGCAAAATCATCGCCACTGAAAAACTGGGATTTCCGGATTGGGCAACCAACAGCAACAGCAAAAGGAGTCCCAGCAACTCTAAGAAAACTAGGATAAGTTCAGTGGAGGACCCGACATAACTCATCCCCCCGGAATAGCCAGCGGTAATGTGAGAGTAGCCGTTGAGATAGTCTAAGAGAGAGGGTTGAGAACGTAGGATAATGACGGCTAAACTGATGCCATACAGCAGGCGAGGCGTAAATTGGGAAATTTGTTGCAGTCGAGGATGAGCGGTGAGAATTTTGGGGATGACGGCGACACCAATCACAACGGATGCGACTAAGGTGAGGATAACTTTCAGCCAGTTACCAAAATTACCAACTTGCAAAAAGAGGAAGGCGGTTGTGGCGGTTGCGAGTTGGGAATCGAGAAGGAGTAATAGATTTTTGCGGACTCCGAGGCGGTTACGTAATCCTAAGAGAACTTGAACGGAAAAGAAGATAAATAGGGAAACGGAGGCTTGCAGTCCCATGGAGACTTTACTATGTAATAGAAAGCCACCCACTGCCCCGATTCCTACAGCCCAATAATGGGCTTGTTTGCCTTGCCAAATTTCCCGAAAGGAGAGCAAAATAATAATAATATATAGGGTTTGATATTCGGTTTGTAGGGCTTCGTAAAAATCGGAAATAAAGTAGGGAAAGCTGATGCTGATGGCAATGGCGAGTTTTTCGAGGGAATGGCGTGATTTAAGAATGCGCCAGATCGCAACGGTAAATAAAATAAGATGAATGAGAATTTTAAAGAGAAAGATATCCCAAAAGTTTTGTTCTAAGACGGCGCCTCGCACGAGATAGCCGAATGAACCGTAGGTGAAAATAATATCTTTGCCAAAAATAACATTGTTGGCGGCGAGCTGACTAATGCCATATTTCCAGGAGGGGTCTAATCCAGTCCCAATGGGTCGAGGAATTGGCAGGAATGCAAAAAATAAATAAATTGTCAAGATACCACAGATAATTTTAATGATTGTATCTGGGTGAATGGTGATGGAAATGGGTTTCATTTTGGCTTAGGTGGGTCTCCTTTATAGCAATTCCCATATTGGTGAGTTACAGACTCTCTAGGGGAGAGGGGAGAGGGAACAGGGAACAGGGAACAGGGAACAGATCATCCAGAAAAGCTGTACCTCATCAGACTGGGAAACGCGATATCATGTTGGAGGTTTCCGTTTTTCCCACCTTCTTATTCCGAGTTCAAGTCCGATGACCATCAACAGCCAGAAGGCGGGCAAAACAGGACGAAGATAGCGATCGCCCGCCCCAACGGACCAACTGGTAACATCGATATAGGCCACCAGTAGCACCCGCACGACAATACACCATAGCAGTATTCCGGCACCAATGAGCAGCCCCTGGGAGGCGCTCAGACCGCCCCAAAGCCACCCCAAGACCGCCAAGCCCAAGAGAACCGGAAACAGCCATTGATAAAGCTGAGAAACGGCGGTAATTAAAGCATCTTTAACCTGATTCCCCGGCAGAGAACGAGCCTCGATAAAATCGGCGGCTTCTCGGGTAATCTCACGATAATAGCGCTCTCGCAGCTCAATATCTTCGAGTCCTGAATCAAGCCGCAACACCAAGGAACTGCGCGTTAATTGATATCCCAGTTCGCCACTGCGACGTAACCAAGGGATAACGAGATTCCCGGAGAGGGAGGGAACAAAACTAACCCAAGTTTGGGGTTGACAGTCGAGCCAATTCCGCTCACAGGCCCCATTCACTTCGCGGGCAATTTGCTGATAAAAGGCTTCAGTTTTAGGTGCTGATTGATAGAATCCTTCGGAGTCCACAGCATCCCGTAAAGCCCAAAAAAAGATACCGGCGGCGTAATCATCGCACACCCCCAAGCCGCAGGAAGCGGCGCGCCAACCGTCATCGGCGGGAATTTCGAGGTGGGGGGCTAAGCGACGAAAACTGGGACTCACATCATAAATCTCGGCACGAGTTGCGGCCGGAACAGTAATTTGAGGGCGCTGACGCTCTGGGGCCACTCGCTGTAAGCTGCTATAGGCGGCCCGGAGTCCGGGGGCTTTGAGGTCGTAGGTGTGATATAGCCCATAGTCGAGATAGGTTGTCCAAGCTAGGAATGAGGTCAGGACGACCCCTGGCGCGACCGTTAGCAGGCTTGCAGCGGTAAAAGTGGTGAAACGAGGGCGCGAGGCAAAACAGGACTGTTTTAGGGCAATATAGCCGTAGCACAGGGCAATAATGGGGACGATCCAAATGCCTTCGGGGCGGGTATTCCAAAATCCGGCCAGGAGAATACCGAGAATAAGAGCGTTGAGGAGGAAACGACGGGGTTGACGGTGGTCTTTGAGAAGATGGAGACAGACCCCGAGAATGGCAGCGGTGAGGGGGAGATAGAGGACTTCCTGGAGGGTTTGCCGGTTCCAGTGATAGGAAAAGGGGGCTAGGGTATAGAGAAGGAGAAATAAACCGGTTGCTCGGGCAGATTGGAGCCAACGCTGGAGGCTAAGGGCCAGAAAGACGCCAGCGGCGAGATAAACCAGTTCTTGGGCGAATCGTAGCGGTAGGCCTAGGAGGGAACTGGCGGCGATAAAGGCGGGATATCCCGGTTGACGGGCTAAAACGAGACCGTCATAGGGAACATGGGGGTCTAGGAGTTGTGTGGCGCGGATGATGTAGCGGAGGTTATCATGGCGGGCCAGGGAGGCGTGAATGGGGAGATGGGCGATCGCCCCGAGTTTAAAGACAACCAGAGCGATCGCCAACCCCACAACCCCCCAGCCTCGCCGTGAGAGTTGCGCCATCCTACCGCAGATGTTCTAGGGTACGGGCGCCACCGGTGAAGCGATCGAGGAATAAACTCATCACCGTCCGCTCCCGGACTTTAATACTGGCTTGAACCGCCATCCCGGATTGTAGGGGAACGCGCATATCTGATTTCGGTAAATCAAAATGTTGCTGTTCTAACTCAATGGTGACGGGAAAGGCGTAAAACTGGCGATTCTGATCAGGTTCCAAGACATCCTGGCCAATCGAGGTTAGAGTTCCCGGAATCGTGCCAAACTCCATGGCGGGGAAGGCGTTAATTTGAATTTCCACCTCCATCCCTTCGGTAATAAAGCCAATATCGTTGTTGGTGACAAAGACATTGGCCACCAAATTGGTATTAGGGACAATTGTCACCACCGGTTCAGTGGTATTGAGAACAAACCCAGAGCCGCTGCCCTCTTCATTTTGGCCAAAGTTGGGCAGAACTTCAAAGACGACCCCATCAATGGGCGATCGCAACTCCGTAAAGCGTAACTCCTGTTCCGCCGCCGCCAACTGACTGGTTAACTGAGTATCCTGCTTCTGGTTCTCAGAAATCGCCTGATAGGCTTCTCGTTCTGAGGTTGCCTGGATCGTTCGTAAACGAGCTCGGGCCTCCTGGATAGCCTCTTCGAGTCGTCCGAGTTCACCCCGTAGGCGATCCTGTTCAGCACGTCGGGAGAGGATTTCAGACTGCAAGCCTTCAACTTCCGATTCCCGTTGTCGCTGGGTATCGCGAATCTGTGTAATTTCAGCTTGTCGAGCCAGGATATCATCTTGCGCGCTGGAGACTTCCTGTTCTCGGTTCATCACCTGCTGACGTTGGCGGGTGACTTGTAGGCGAGCAATCCCCCCATCTTCGAGGAGTGGCTCCAAATCCGCCAAGATGTTTTCATCTTCTTGTAAGACGGCGCGGGAGCGTTCGAGGCGGCGTCGAGACTCCTGCAAGCGATCTTCGGCTGTTGCTAATTGTTGGCGATCAGAATTGCGTCCATCCTCAGCGATCGCTAGCCGACTTTGCAAACTCGAAATCTGAGCATCGAGCGCAATAATTTGCCCCCGAGTTTGCGTCAACTGGGTTTCCAACTGACGAATTTGACTATTCGTGGCATCTTGTTGCGAAGCCAGTTCAGCTCGGCGGGCCTGAACCCGTTGGATTTGGGTGCGATCGAACTCACCCGCAGCATCGAGGACCCCAAGATCTAATCCTTCGGCCTGAGCCTGAAAGGCCTGGGCCTCACTACGCCGTTGGTCGCGGGCCTCCCGCAGCGACTCCACTGAGGCGCGGGATACGGTCGAGTCCAGGGTAACCAGTAAATCTCCCTCATTCACCTCATCGCCCCCGGCCACGTGAATCTCTCGCACCACACCGCCGCCAGGGACTTTCACCTCTCGCAGCGATCCTTCGGGTTCGAGTTTCCCTTCGGCGGGAATGGATTGATCCATTTTCGCTAACGAGGCCCAAACCACCCCGGAGGTGGTAATTGCCACAATTAGCCAAATCAGCGCTCGAGTCCAAAAGGCGGGCTGTTCGAGGATTACGGGTTGTTCTTGGATTGACTCAATTCGTTCGATATTATTCATGACGTTTCCCTTGGCTTCGACAGATCATCTGCGCCCCATCCTCAACATGATAGACATGAGCATGACCCCTACAACTGAGACTGCTGTTGTTCATAGAGACAGTAGTACCGCCCTTTTAGTGCCATCAATTCTTCATGGGTTCCCTGTTCAACCAATGCCGCATTATCCATCATCAGGATGCAGTCGGCCCCTTGAACCGTCGGTAAACGGTGGGTGATGAAGAACACGGTGCGTCCCCGGAATTCTTCGACGAGGTTCTGACAGACTAAACTTTCAAGGTTGTAGTCTAGGGCGCTGGTGGCTTCATCGAGAATCAACAGGTTGGGTTTTTGGAGAACCGTTCGGGCGATCGCAATCCGTTGTCGTTGTCCCCCAGAGAGGGCTGAGCCACGTTCCCCAACCACGGTGTTATAGCCCTGAGGTAGCGTCATGATAAAGTCATGAGCCACCGCCACTTTCGCGGCGTTAATAATCTCTTCATCCGTTGCTTCGGGGTTGTTTAGGGCAATGTTGGCCTTAATGGTGTTGTTAAACAAGAGCGTATCTTGCAGCACCACCCCGACCTGTCGGCGCAAGGAATAGAGTTCGACTTTGTTGATGTCATAGCCATCAATGTGAATCCGTCCCGTTTCCGGAGGATAAAGCCGTTGCAACAGCTTCATGAGGGTACTTTTACCCGACCCACTTTGTCCGACAATACCAACGAAGGACCCAGCGGGAAAATCAATGTTGACATTGGCGACGTTTAATGCACCCGTGGGAACGAAGCGGAAGCAGACATCTTCAAATCTAACGTGTCCTTCGATATTCGGCAGAGGAATGTTGAGGCGATCGCTGTCGTTACTCTCGGGTTCGGAGTTGAGAATATCCCGCAGACGCTCAATGGACATCCCCACTTCCTGGAAGCTTTGCCAAACTTGGACAAAGCGCAACAGTGAGCCGGTCACATTTCCCGAGATAATCCGGAAGGCGATGAGCTGACCCAATGTTAGCTCCTGGTTAATCACCAAATAGGCCCCCACCCACAACAGCAACAGGGACGAGAGTTTATTGAGGAATCCAGCCACGGAACTGGCGGCGGTATTGGTGAGAATCGTCCGGAAGCCCGCGTTCATGTAGCGAGCATAGCGTTCGTACCAGTTCCAGCGAGAGGTTAACTCAATGTTTTGCGCCTTCACCGTCTGCATTCCGTTGAGGGTTTCAACGAGATAGGATTGCGCATCGGCGTAGCGTTCAGCCCGTTTCAGCAGCAATCGCCGCACAATGGGCGAGACAAAGACGATTAAAGCCGTAAAGAAGGGAACCGTCACCAGAGAGACCGCCGTCAGTAGCCAACTGTAGGTCAGCATCACGGCGATATAGATCACCGAGAAGACAGCATCGAGAACCACCGTCAGAGCCGTCCCCGTGACGAACTGACGAATGTTAGCCAACTCGTTCACCCGTCCGGCGATATCCCCCACCCGGCGTTTGTCGAAGTAGCCCAAGGGGAGTCGGAACAGGTGGTCGATGACCTCGGAACCGAGGTTGAGGTCAATGCGGTTGGTGGTATCAACAAAGAGGTACGTTCGCAGACTGGTGAGC
>NZ_JAWOCL010000010.1:0-2598 GCF_046483825.1 Sodalinema sp. | reverse complement strand
CAATCAAACGATAACCTTGGCCTGTAATCTCTATGGTGAAAAACCGTTCCAGCCTCCAAGTCAAGATTACAAAAAAGCTTTTTATAAAGCTTACTACGATGCCGTAATGGTTGGATTAAGTCATAATTTGCAACATAGCTCACAGTTACTGAACTGTAAAGACAGAGTTCTTGATGAGACTCAAAACTTATTTTGCCAGCCAGATTCTGATATTTTTAAAGGCAAGGGAAAAGATAACCGTGAGGGTATTGGTGAGCGTATATCTCGCTTTGATACTCTGATTAAAAATGTGCTGGCTAGTTAAATGTTTGATGGAATAACACAGAAACTTAAGACCGAAATTTATGTGGTTCGCTGTCTCATTAAAAGTTCCAAGTTACTGCAAGAAATATGCTTTAATCAGGATTGCCAAACTTCTCGTGATTTAGCTGAACAGGATGTTTACTTAAAAGAGTTACTTCAAGAACTTCCTGACATTCCCCGGGCTTGGCAAACTCATGATTATTGCTCAGCGATCATACGGCTTTATGCTGTGTATGAAATTTTCGTAGAAGCTTTAATTACAGAATGGCTATCACTTTTACCCAGTTTGGTGACTCGATATGCTGATTTGGATGAAACAATAAAACGAACTCATCGGGAAGGAGTGGGTCAACTCCTCTGCCGACCAAGATACTTTGGTCGAAGTTTAGAGATAGATGAAATCATTAGGGGTCTTGCTCAGGGAGTCAATAACTCTGAAAACTATCAGCTTTTGCCTAAAGAAGCATTTTTTACACAGGGCCAAAACTTAAGAAAAGAAGCGTTAGCTGAAATATTTAAGAATGCTGGAATTAAAGATTCCTGGAACTGGCTAGAGAATCATCCAGACATTCAACATTTCTTGAGCGAAATCAGTTTAAATTCTGGCACGCCTCTGGGTAATCAATTAGAGCAGTTCATTCTAGCCCGAAATGATGCGGCTCATGGACAACCTGAAAACGTTTCAGGGATAGAAATTTTATTGGATTTATGTAATCTTGTGGAATCTTTATGTCAGGCGTTAGTTGAGTTAGTTCAATGGAAGGTTATTTGTCAACAGTATCAATCTGGTTTAAGGGTCAAGGTTGGTCGAGTGTCTAACTGGCTATCTCGGATAGGTGTGGCTCATATCACGGTTCATGAAGATACTAATTTATCAGTAGGAGATACTCTCTACTTAGTCAACTCTAAAAACACCTTTTGTCGAATTAACACTATTGAAACGATCAGACTAAATGATGAAGACAAACAAAATATTTATTTTTCAAAACAAGGAAAAGTTCATGTTAAGTTTAGGAATGTTAATGTTCGTAAAAATTGGTTGATTTATCGAGTTTTAATCTAGTTAATATTGACTCTATCACTAGATAGACAGTAGAGTCTATGATGACATCAAATTGGCGATCGCCCCCACGTTCTGGCTGAGAATCGTCGCGGCTTCGTCCAGGTCGGCGTCACGGGTGAATTTCCCTAAACCAATGCGGAGAGAGCCTTCAATGGCTGATTCCGATAGGCCAATGGCTCGCAGGACATGGGAGGGAGTTTCCACGCCGGAGGTGCAGGCGGACCCGGTGGAGATGGCTAGGCGATCGCGCACTCGGGCGATAATGGCACTGTTGGGAATCCCAGGAATGGAGAGATGCAGGTTTCCGGCGAGGCGATGGTTAAGGTCGCCGTTAATTTGAAGTTGGGGGATGTTGGCTTGCAGGATGGACTGGAGGCGATCGCGTTGACGAGCAATGCGCGATTCGTCCGTCTCCATTTCCAGGGTCCGTAGGCGGGCCGCTTCTCCTAAGGCGACAATCCCCGGTAGATTCAGGGTTCCCGGTCGTTGTCCCCGTTGCTGGCCGCCGCCGTAGAGGAGGGGAGTCAGGGGGGTTTGGGGACGCACGACTAACGCGCCACAGCCTTGGGGTGCGTAGAATTTATGACCCGAGAGAGCCAGAAAGGTGAGTCCCCAGTCGCGAAATTGGAAGGGGAGTTTTCCAACCGCTTGGGAGCCGTCGCAGAGATAGGGGACTTGGTGGGTTTGGGCGATTTTGGCGATCGCCTCCACGGGATAGAGGGTGCCAATTTCGTTGTTGGCGGCCATGACGCACAGCAGGTCGATTCCCTGGCGACAGTAGCGGTCAATCTCCTCTAGGTCGAGTTGTCCGGTGGCGGTGGGGGTGAGATAGTGGAGTTGGGCCTGTCCTCGTTGGGCGATCGCCTCGCAGGTGTCGAGAACGGCTTTATGTTCGAGGGGGTTGAGGAGAATTTTGAGGGGGGTGTCCCGCAAACATCCCTGAATGGCGAGGTTGATGCTTTCCGTTGCGCCGGAGGTGAAGAGGATATCCCGGGGAGATGCGCCGATGAGGGTTGCTAGATGCTGTTTGGCGGTTTTGACTTGTGCGGCGGCGCGATCGCCGTAGGGGTGGTCGATGCTACTGGCGTTCCCGAAGTGGTGGGTGAGGGTTTCGGTCATCACGTCGATGACGCGCGGATCGACGGGGGTGGTAGCGTGGTAGTCGAGGTAGATGGGAGGCATCGGTAGGGGGTAAGCTAGACGGGTTAGGGGTCAATCATCCTGGCGGTAGG
>NZ_JAWOCL010000004.1:0-11118 GCF_046483825.1 Sodalinema sp. | reverse complement strand
GCCGCCCGAGTGGTCACCTTAAAGCCATGATGCTCATACAGGGCTAAAATCCGCTCCGTCGCTTGGTTTGAGGCAATGACCGGGACCGATTGCTGGGCCAGCCAGTGGGCTAAGCGTTCTTGGTCCTCCCAGCCGAAGCCGCCACTGGAATATTGCCGAAAGTCCACGTCATAGGGGGGGTCGGCATAGATAAAATCTCCCTCTTGGATGGCTAAGTCCTCAAAATCTGAGTTTTCAAACTGCCAATGGCGGAATAGGGGCTGATACTCCCGAAAGTCTGTTTTATAATTTATTTTTTTATATCGTCCAAATGGAACATTAAATAAGCCTTTGCGGTTGAACCGACATAAGCCATTAAAGCCAGTCCGGTTGAGGTAGTAAAAGAGTTGTGCGGCTTCGGCTGTTTTGTCCTTTTTTTGAGTAATTAAACGATTAAAATAATCCCGATATTCATAGTACAAATTAGACTCATTTTTGGTTTTTATGGTAACATCTAAACCCTGGGAAATCCAAGAATAAAAGTTAATTAAGTGGGGGTTAATGTCGTTGAGCAAGGCGTGTTTTGGAGCCAGTCCCAGGGCGATCGCCAACCCACCACAAAACGGCTCAACCAACCGCCGTGCGGACTGTTGCACCCAATAGGGTTTTAAGCTATCCACCAGCCAGCGTTTCCCACCCGCCCATTTTAGGGGTGGAGTTAGAGGTAATTCAAGGGGACTTAAGTCAGCAGACATAGCGGTAAATTTTATAAGTGAGAACTGCCCCTAAGCGAACAAGTTTTGGACTAGATTTGGGGCAGGCTTGACGTTCGCAGTCCGAAGAATCACCATAACAGAAGTTGTTGAAATTCTGAATATCTTTGGGGAGATGGATTGGCACTGGCCGAGCTTGCGGGAGGGGCGATCGCCCAGGTTCACAAATGTCGAAGTTTGACAAGGGGTTTCTTAATCATTGTCAAAAATCGTCAAAAAAAGCAACATTTTGTTACTTCAGGCACAAAACCGGCTGAGAGTCTCGTGAGATTTGGACCAGAGTGGTTGTCGATCGCCGCCGCGACTGTTAATATTGGTAAAGAATCTAAAAAATTGGGAAACACAGGCTGCTATGGGTCGCGTTGGCGTTCTTCTGCTGAACTTGGGAGGTCCGGACAAGCTCGAAGATGTCCGACCATTCCTCTACAACCTATTCTCCGATCCCGAAATTATCCGCCTGCCCTTCTCCTGGTTGCAGAAACCACTGGCATGGATGATTTCAAGCCTGAGAACCCAGAAATCTCAGGAAAACTACCAACAAATTGGTGGAGGCTCGCCCCTGCGTCGGATTACGGAAGAACAGGCCCGCGCCCTGGAAGCGACGCTAAAACAGCGGGGACATGACACTCAGGTTTATGTCGGGATGCGTTACTGGAATCCCTTTACCGAGGAGGCGATCGCTCAGTTAAAGCGAGACCAACTCGAAAAGTTAGTGATTCTGCCCCTCTATCCGCAATTTTCCATCAGTACCAGTGGCTCAAGCTTCCGGCTGTTAGAAAAACTCTGGAACGAGGATGACCAACTTCGGAACCTCGATTATACCGTCATTCCCTCCTGGTACGATCGCCCCGGCTATCTTAGCGCCATGGCTGATCTGATCGCCCGAGAACTCGATCGCCTCCCCAACCCGGACCAGGCCCATATCTTCTTCAGCGCCCACGGGGTTCCCCGCAGCTATGTCGAGGAAGCCGGCGACCCCTATCAAGAGGAGATTGAGAAATGCACTGAGGGAATTATGAACACCCTCAATCGCCCGAACCAGTACACCCTGGCCTATCAAAGTCGCGTCGGTCCCGTCGAATGGCTGCAACCGTATACCGAGGATGCGATCGAGACCTTAGCCGAAGAGGGAGTCAACACCCTAGTGGTGGTTCCCATTAGCTTTGTCTCAGAACATATCGAAACCCTGCAAGAAATCGATATGGAATATCGGGAAGTGGCCCAGGAAGCCGGAATCGAACACTTCCATCGAGTTCCCGCCCTCAACACCCATCCCATGTTCATCGAAGACCTAGCCGACTTAGTCGAAGAAGCCAGCCAAGCCCCCAGTATCAGCTTCGATGGCGTGATGCACCCTCCCAAGAAAACCAAGTTCTATCCTCAGGAACGTTGGGAATGGGGTTTAACCGCCTCCGCCGAAACCTGGAATGGTCGTCTGGCCATGTTAGGATTCCTCGCCTTGATGGCGGAGTTGATTACCGGCTACGGTCCCCTGCACTTTGTCGGGTTGCTATAAACAGCAACCATCGCCAACCCCCAAAAACCCCCCTCCGTGTCTGGGAGGGGGGTTTTTTCAAATTACAGAAAGATGAAAGGTCGAGTTGCAGCCTCTGTAATGGTTGTTCAGGGGGTGTTTAACCGTTAAGACAGTCTCAATTCTTAGGCTGCACAGAGATCGTTGATGATTTGAACCCGTCCGCGAATCACTGAACGGAGGAGGCGGTTGGCGGAACGGCGATCGCATTCGTCGAGGTTTTCATCTAAGGTGGCGGCGAGAAGACCGTAGCGATCCGAAAGAGTGAGGGTTCCGGTGTCGGTGACGGAAGCGAGAATGGCAGAGATGGCGCCGGGGAGAAGTTGAACTTGGGGAATCATGATGTCTTTGGCTGAACTCGATACTCTTATTATGGCGTTGATACCCGGCCGTTACCGTGACTCAACCGGGGTCGCCTCCGTGATTCTACAGACGATTCTGTGTGACTGGGGACAGCGTCGGGGGTGATACCCATCACGCCCACATTGAGGCGAGTCACCCTCAACCCCTAACAAACAACCCTTCCTTCGGTCAACAAGTCTTAACTTGACTCTCGTTCCTTAGACTCATTCTCATCTCAATTCCCTGGCGAATCCCCTCACTTCCAGGTCAACCTAGGGAAAAGTATAAAACTCATTCTCATTCTCAACTTCAATCAAGGGAGTATCTGGGGCTGGGTTCCGGTGAATTGGTATCAAATGTAACAAGAAGCCCCCACTAAAGCGTTTAAGTTAATGCCACACTCACAGCCATTCCGAACTCAAACCCCATCGTAAGATATTGTCATGTACTCAGTGAATTTAACCAATGGCTTGAGTAATGTTTAATCCCATCAAAACTCACATTATTGACCCCCATCAGGCTTTGTTCTCATGCCAGAAACCCTTTTCAAAGTTGATTTAACCAAACCGATGAATGAACAGGAATTGCCCGGTCATAACCGCTGGCATCCTGACATTCCGGCTATTGTTTCCGTGAACCCTGGCGATGTCTTTCGCATTGAATGTAAAGACTGGACCGACGGGCAAATTAAGAATAACGATGACCCCAGCGACATTCGCGATGTTAATTTGGATGTCGTTCATGTCCTCAGTGGACCGATTCATGTCAACGGGGCTGAACCCGGAGATATTCTAGTCGTCGATATCCTTGATATTGGTGCGTTACAAGGAGATGAATGGGGATTTACGGGCATTTTTGCCCGCAACAATGGCGGCGGTTTCCTAACAGACCATTTCCCCGAAGCGGCTAAAGCCATTTGGGATTTGCAAGGAATTTATACCCAATCTCGCCATATTCCAGGGGTTCGTTTTGCGGGGATTACCCACCCTGGGTTAATCGGCTGCGCCCCTTCCCATGAACTCCTCGCAGAATGGAATCGCCGGGAAAAAGCCCTCGTCGATAAAGGCGGTCCCACCTGGAAGCCTGAGATTCCGCCCTTAGCGGCCCTTCCCAATCCAGATCAAGCCATTTTAGGAACCCTTCCCGCTTCAGAGTTTGACCGAGTCGCCGCTGAAGCGGCCCGCACAGTTCCTCCTCGGGAACATGGCGGAAATTGTGATATTAAAAACCTATCGCGGGGGTCGCGGATTTACTTCCCTGTCTATGTAGAAGGGGCGAAACTTTCGATGGGAGATATTCATTTCTCTCAGGGGGATGGTGAGATTTCCTTCTGTGGTGCGATCGAAATGTCGGGCTATATTGACCTCCATGTGGATATCATCAAAGGGGGAGTCGAGAAATACAGCATGGTCAACCCGATTTTTAAGCCGGGTCCAGTGGAACCTCACTATTCTGAATATCTGATTTTTGAGGGAATTTCTGTCGATGAGTTTTCGGGGGAACAGTATTATCTCGATGCCCATGTGTCTTATCGTCGGGCGTGCTTAAATGCCATTGAATACCTCAAGAAATTTGGCTTTACGGGGGAACAGGCCTATTTATTATTGAGTTGCGCCCCCGTTGAAGGTCGCATTAGTGGCATTGTGGATATTCCCAATGCCTGTTGTACGCTGGCCTTGCCGACAGCCATTTTTGATCAAGATATTTTGCCAACCTAGTTCACAGGTGTAAGTCTATGCCTCTGTATGAGTATCGATGTTCTCAATGTGGGGAGTTTGACGCTTGGCGCAGTATTGCTAACCGAGATCAAGCGCCCCCTTGTCCGAGTTGTGAGGGTCCGTCGCAGCGAATTTTTGCGGCGCCAATGGTGAGTTTAAATACGGGGAGTTTGGGTCGTTTGACGGGGGATTCTGAACCTCGATTGGTGAAGCGGGAACGGGAACCCAAAACCCCTCGTTATCAACCGTCTCGCTGCGATCGCCCCTGGATGTTAGGTCACGCCAAATACTAATCTCTGGCTTGAATGGTTTAGGGGTTCATGACTTTAGTTGCGATCGCCTTCACCGGCGATCGCAACTTTGTATTGGAGTTGACTCAGAATTTAACAGTGATGCGGGGTCTACCAGAGGGCGATCGAGCTACTGTGAACGTGAAAAACAAGGTATCATGAGGATGTTGGCTTATCGTAAGACATTATAATGATTACCTTTAGTAGCCAGGCTGAGATTGCCCTGCGATCGCTTCTTCCGAGCGATCGACAACGGATTGACCACTTCTTACCCCAACTCGATGGCTTTTCTGAACAGAGTTCGGTCAATCATCGCGTCAAGCTGTTGAAAAGTGAAGGTTTAGAAAATTTGTACATGGCTCGTGTATATCCTGACTTTCGCATTATTTTTCGGCAGACAAATGAGGGTGTTGAAATTGTGGATATTTTCAAGGAGGAGCGACTTAATAATTTAAAAGAAGCTTATAAACCGATATCATTGGTTTTATAAAAATCGATAAATCTGGGTCTTCTGAGTTCAAGGTGATAAGAAAAAATTATGGCGGATTATATCCCTTGCCGTAGGGGCGAAAAATTTTCCCCTCCTGGGAGGGGCTAGGGGTGGGTTCCCCTACAATTTTGTATTGAATGCAACCAATTCTACCCCATATCCTGAAGATCCAACTATCCTTTATTTTCGCAAACCCAACTTCTTCAATCGAGAACGAATTGCACCAGGTTTCCGTTGAAACTCGCTGGCTAAATCTCGAATAGCTATACCTTGCTTATAGCGATGTTTTAGCCGCTCATCTTCAGCTAAATCCCAAGTTTTATAAGCACGCGGATATGTTTTTCTAATTTCCTTAATGCTGTACGTTTTTGCAGATTGAGTTGAGTTCGATGATTTTTGGGGTATCCGAGATACTTCAGTCTTAGGTATCTGAGAGACTTGGATTTCAGAAGGAACTCTAATCGATTGGGAAATATCTTGTCGTTCCTGTTCATATTTTTCTTTTAAACGTCTAATTTTTTCTTCATAAAAACTAACGATTTGCTGATATCCTGTTTTATTGTGCCTGTATTGTAGGGCTACAGCCGTTGTTATACTGCCAATTAAAATCCCCAGGCAGAGCGCAGCTATAACTTCCATCATCTGAACAACATAAACTTACAATACGGAAATTTTATAGCAATTTTCGATAACATTGCAATACATCCAACATTGGCGAAGGGCGAACGGCCGTTCGCCCCTACAGCTATCTGTGGCAGGAAGGCATGAAAATTGGTATTAATTTTTCAGACAATCAAAGAGATTGATAGTTACCATCATCCACCTCAGATTTTACAGCTTTCAGTGGCCTTACAGGGCTGCCATGAGAACACTGATGATGGTCTTTCCCCGCCAACTCTCCTACACTAATAAACGTCTCCTAACACGAACCACTCATTTATGCACCGGATTGCTGCAACACCAGGCGGTTGGACCCCCGATAGTGACGGGGTCATCTACATCCAACAAACTCCCGCCCCCATCGTCTTCATCACCGCCGCCGACACCGACATTCAAACCCTCTCCGTCGCCCGCCAACAACTTCCCGCCGAGTTCCCCGAGATGCGGGTGGTGAACCTGCTGCAACTACAACAGCAACTCACCCTGGATACCTACGCCGACGAGGTGTTGTCTCAAGCGAAACTGATTATCCTGCGGCTGCTGGGGGGACGGGCCTATTGGAGTTATGGCTTAGAGGTGTTGCGGGAAACCGTGGAGATGACTGGGGGTCATTTGATTGTCATGCCCGGTGATGATGGCATTGACCCCGATTTATGTAGTCATTCTACCGTGCCGCTGACGGTTGTGAATCGACTATGGCAGTATTTTAATGAAGGGGGAGTGAGTAACTTTTGTAATGGCCTAAAATATGCCCAAGATAAATGTTTAGATGGGGAAAATTATCCCCCAGACCCGCAATCTGTGCCTCGGGTGGGACCCTATCCGGTGGCTGAGGTGACGGATGCGATCGCCCGTGTGGGGATTATCTTCTATCGCGCCCATTATCTCTCTTCCAATACAAAACCCATTGATGCTCTTTGTCAAGCCCTAAGTCAACAAAATTTACAACCCGTTCCCCTCTATATTTCCTCCCTACGAGATCGGTCGGTTCAAGACCAAGTGATTGAGGTCTTTTCTCAAGTTGACCTGATTCTCAATACCACCGGATTTTCCCTAGCCAAACTCGATCGCGAACAGCCTAATCTCGACCTCTGGCAAACCCTAAATCGCCCCGTCTTTCAAGTGATCCTCAGTGGCGGCGGCCAAGCCCAATGGCAAGACGAATTGAGGGGCTTATCGCCGCGAGATGTGGCCATGAACGTGGCCTTACCCGAAGTTGACGGACGGATTATTACCCGGGCCGTGTCCTTCAAACAAATGTCTGAAACCGACGATCGCCTCGAAACCGAAGTCGTCCGCTATGAACCCGTCGGCGATCGCATTGACTTCGTCGCCGAACTGGCCAAACATTGGGCCAGCCTGATTAAAACCCCCGTTGAACAGCAACGAATTGCCCTGATTCTGCCCAACTATCCCAACAAAGATGCCCGACTGGCCAATGGTGTGGGCCTAGACACCCCCGCCAGTACCGTGGAAATCCTCAAAAGCCTCAAAACCGCTGGCTATTGCGTCGGGGACGCGCCCCAAACCTCCGAGGACTTGATGACCCTCCTCACCTCCGGCGTCACCAACGATCCCGAAAGCTTCCAAATGCGCCCCGTCTATCAAACCCTGTCCCTGCAAGACTATCAAAGGGCCTTTGCCCAACTCCCCGCCGCCGTGCGTGAGGGAATCGAACGCCGCTGGGGGCAACCTTCTGGGGACTTTGCGATCGCCGGCATTCAACGGGGCCATCTCTTCATTGGCATCCAACCGGCCCGAGGCTACGATCGCGACCCCAGCCTAAACTACCACGCCCCCGACCTCGAACCCACCCACGACTACCTGGCCTTCTACATCTGGCTACGACAAAAATTCCAAGTTCAAGCCGTCGTCCATGTGGGCAAACATGGCAACCTGGAATGGCTACCGGGCAAAAGTGTCGCCCTCTCCAACACCTGTTACCCAGAAGCCGTCTTCGGTCCCCTACCCCATTTCTACCCCTTCATTGTCAACGACCCCGGCGAAGGGTCCCAAGCCAAACGTCGCAGTCAAGCGGTGATTTTAGACCATCTTACGCCCCCCATGACGCGGGCAGAACTCTATGGAAAATTGGATTGTTTAGAGGGCTTAATTGACGAATACTACGAAGCCGAAAGCTTAAATCCAAGCCGTCTCAAAGACCTCTCTCGTCGCATTGAAACCCTAATTCAAGAAGAAAACTTGCATCGAGATTTAGGACTCAGTGACGACCTAGATGAAACTGTCTTAATGACCCAATTAGATGGCTATCTTTGTGAACTCAAAGAAGCCCAAATCCGCGATGGCTTACATATTTTTGGAGTTTGTCCCGAAGCAGACCCATTACGGGATTTAATCGTCTCCATTGCCCGCTGTCCGGGACGGGGACGAGTGGGCTTAACCCAAGCCCTGGCGCAATCCTGGGGCTTGGACATTGACCCCCTCACCACCCCACCGACAGACCCTTTAGACGGGCAATTCCGCAATGTGGGGGATGCGGTGGCGGCGTTGGAAACGGAAGCCGCGCGACTGGTGGAGGAATTGATTGCGGGAACGCCCACTTCAGTAGCCGCCCCCGTTCAGGAGTGCTTGCAATGGATTGACACCGTGTTACTGCCGGCGTTGCGGGGCTGCGATCGCGAACTAATCAATCTAGTTCGAGGCCTCCGGGGTGAGTATATCCCGTCCGGGGCCTCCGGCGCACCCACTCGCGGCCGTCCCGAAGTTCTCCCCACGGGGCGTAACTTCTATTCCGTGGATATCCGCGCCATCCCCAGTGAAAGTGCTTGGGATGTGGGACGTAAGGCGGCGGAGGTCTTAATTGACCGTTATACCCAGGAAAACGGCGAATATCCTCAAACCCTCGGCTTGTCGGTTTGGGGAACCTCGACGATGCGCACCGGGGGCGATGATATTGCCCAAGCCCTGGCGTTACTGGGAGTCCAGCCAATTTGGGATGGTTTAGGGCGGCGCGTGGTGGATTTCGAGATTTTGCCCTTGTCGGTGTTGCAACGGCCCAGGGTGGATGTGACGCTGCGGATTTCTGGGTTTTTCCGGGATGCGTTCCCTAATTTGATTGACCTGTTTGATGCGGCGGTGACGGCGGTGTCTCAGGTGTCTGAGTCCCCGGAGGAGAATCCGTTGGCGGCCCAGGTGCAGCAGGAGGCGGCGTTTTGGCAGGGTCAAGGGTTGACGGAGGAGACGGCCCAACGGCGATCGCGTTATCGCGTCTTTGGGTCCAAACCGGGGGCCTATGGGGCGGGATTACAGGGGTTAATTGAGTCGCAAAATTGGGCTAGTGAAGCGGATTTGGCTCAAGCTTATATTAACTGGAGTAGTTACGCTTACGGCGATCGCAGTGCCACCTCAGAACCTGAAGCCTTTGCGGCGCGATTGCAACAGATGCAAATCGTGTTGCAGAACCAGGATAACCGCGAACATGATTTGTTGGATTCCGATGATTACTATCAGTTTCAGGGAGGCTTAACGGCGGCGGTGCGTCAAGCGCGAGGAACCACGCCGGAGGTCTATTTTGGTGATAATTCTCGGGTGGAAAATCCTAAGGTGCGATCGCTGCGGGAGGAAATTGCCCGCGTTTATCGTTCGCGGGTGGTGAACCCCAAATGGATTCAGGGGGTGATGCGTCATGGCTATAAAGGGGCCTTTGAGATGGCGGCGACGGTAGATTTCCTCTTTGGCTATGATGTGACGACGGGGACGGTGGAGGAGTTTATGTATGAGGGAGTCGCCCAAGCTTATGTGTTTGATGAGGCGGTTCAGGAGTTTGTGCGACAGAAGAATCCCTGGGCGTTACGGGATATGGCGGAACGACTGATTGAGGCCCATCAGCGGGGACGTTGGGACTCAGCCAGTCGCCCGATGTTAGATCAGTTGCGAGAGATTTCTCTGGAGGCGGAGGAGAAGATTGAGGCCACGTTATCGAGTCAGGAGGGGTGAGGGGTTGAGAGACTCGCTTTGGCTAGACTTGATGTAAGACTCAATTTTGGGAGAATGATGGTGATTGCAGCTTCAGACCCCCCCAGCCGAGTTCAACCCCAAGGTGAACAGCGGGTGGTGTTTCATGGCCTGGATTGGGATAGCTATTTGCATCTATTAAGGCTTTTACCCCAGTCCCGAAGTTCTCGTTTAACCTATGATAAGGGTCTTTTAGAAATTACAATGCCCCTAGAAGAGCATGAGTTTGCTCGCTGTTTAATTGAGCGATTTATTGTAATTTTGGTGGAAATGTTGGGACTACCGTTAAAAACTATGGGGTCAACAACGCTCAACTATCCCCAATTCCAAAAAGGTGCAGAACCGGATCAGGCGTATTATATTCAAAATCAGCCTTTGGTGAAGGGGCGGTCTGTGGATTTAGCCCAAGATCCACCCCCGGATTTAGTGGTTGAGGTGGATATTACCCATACGGATATTGCCAAAAATCAGTTTTATGCGGGTTTAGGTGTGCCGGAGTTTTGGCGCTTTGATGGACAGATTTGGCGTATTTATCGGCTTGAATCGGGGGTGTATGTGGAGGGCGATCGCAGTCCGACGTTTCCCCAAGTTCCCAAGGATTGGCTGTATGAGTTCTTGAGGATGGCCCGGGAGGATGAGATTCAGGCGATGCGATCGCTCCGAGACCGTTTTTCCCCTAACGCCCCATCATCCCACCACTGAGACGAGGGATTGGTCTCGCTCTCATCACGTCTTAACCCGATGTTCCCTGCCAGATGGGGGGATATCGGGTCTTTTCATGAAGTTTTGTAACAATTCGGGACGAATTACGTAAAAATCGCCTGTTCATCCCGACAGACCTATAGAGCCTCTGGTGAGGTTCGCTGTCTACCTCACCTTTTCTCCTGACTCGGATGGGCTGAGGACAAGTCACCGTCAGGGAGGAGCCAGTCCTATGAGTTAGAGTTGTCGGCTATCCACAACCTGAATTGATAATGAGCTAAGTCTAACATCTCCGTAATTATTCGTAGATAATACGGGTTAAATGTCAGGATTAGCTAATAGATGAAAGAGGCATTTCTTTCGTCACTATTTGTGCTGTTTTTTTGTAAATTCATGAATATAAAGTTTATGTAAATTCGGGAACTTAGGGTTGATTCATCTTGGAGAATCGGCTATAAAACATAGCAAGTGATTAAGCAAGTTAGCTAAGGTTTTCAAATCATGGTTTTGAATATTGTCACCGATGGTGGGTTTGACTTTGGACTGGCGACGGATGCGGGTGATCAGGTCATCATGGCCCAGTTGCCAGCGGATCAATTAAACCAGTTGCGTAGTTCACCATTTCCCGATGCGATCGCCCTCGGAGGAGGAAATG
>NZ_JAWOCL010000283.1:0-30004 GCF_046483825.1 Sodalinema sp. | reverse complement strand
CTCCTGGGAGGGGCTAGGGGTGGGTTCCCCTACAATTTTGTATACCCTGCAACAAATTCCACCGTAGATCCAGAAGACCCGCGATGGTCAACTCGGGGACTCCTAGATGGCCAAGCGTACGCGAACCTGAATCAGACTTCAGTTTAACGTAATCCCTGAGTCAACTTAAGCGCTAATGGAGGAGGCGATCGCCGGTTCCGAGGACTCCGGTTGCACATCGCCCACCCAGTCGAGGAACTCCCGTTCAAAGGTCACCTGGGCGCGATTGGTGCGTCCTCCGAGATAGAGCGTGTCATCATCTCGCAACACCCAAATCTGGGAATGAGAGGCATAACTGAGGGCCGTACTCAACATTAACAGGGCAAACCCCAGATAGACGAGGGGAATCCCAGGGTCAGACTTGATTTGTAGCCCGGTTGCGCCGGTAATATCGAGTAACGAGAGATTCACCCCATTGACCTCGATCGCGTTCCCCACGCGCAACGAAGACACTAATTGTCCCGTTTGGTCATACACCAGGGCCGTTCCCTGAAGATCTCGGGCCAACAACGACACCCCTTCACTCATATCCGGCTTGGTGGGAATCCAGGTTCCCCAAATCCGTCCGCCGCCTTCGATGTCCAGTTTCTCCATGGGAAGTTGAAACACGGGACTGTTGTTGAGGCGAATCTTGACGTTGGCGATACTCCAATCCGTTTGATAGAAGACCACCCCGTTGTAGCGGAGAGGTTCATTAACATAGATGGTTTTGCGATCGCGTTCCTGGCCTTGGTCATCGACCACCGATAAGTCCGAGTAAAACTGATCAATGGCCCCGCTGGGGGTATAGTCGATCCAAAAGCGATTCACTTTCAGAGACCAACCCCGAAAGCGATCGGGAGACGACCAATCACCCGCTTCAACAAAATTCGTCACGTTTACCGTTTCGCCGCTGGGAATCATCTCCTGGGCCACCACTCCCGTCACCGAACCCACAATGGCCCCGCCGAGAATCAGCAACATACTCCCATGAACCACAATCGGGGCGATTCGTCCGACTAACCCTTTGCGGGCGTAGAGACTCTCGCCATCGCGAAAGACGCGATACTTGCGGTCTTCTAAGCTACGTTGCAGGGTTTCTAACTCGTCCGAGTCCTCCGAGGTGGATGAGGCTGACCGGGGTAGGGTTCCGGCCAGGGCCAGTTTTTTAAACTGACGGGGTTGGCGATAAAACTTCCAATTGCGGGCGGCGTTGAGGGCCGGAAGTTGGCGGGTGAAGGTACAGGCGGCCAAACTCGATCCAAATAGGACTAGCAACGCCAAAAACCACCAGGTTTTATAGACATCATCGAGACCGAGGGCCAGAAGAACCTTCCAACTGAGAAAGCCAAATAGGGCCGGGTCTTCGGGGTAGTTGGCTTGGTAAAAGGCGACGGATTCATGCTGTTCGATGACGGTTCCTAGGGTACTGGTGGCGGCGATCGCCAGCAAGAGAACGATCGCCAGCCGTAAGTTCGCTAAAATCGGCAACAACTCGCGACGGAACCAACGAAGGGGGGCAGGGGCAACGGATGAGGTCATGGGACAATCAAGAGTCAAGGAAGAGTGAACGGTGGCCCGAGGCTTGGCCCGAGGCTTGGCCAAAGACTTAGCCAGAAATTGGTGTAGCCGTTAACCTGTCGGCCTAGACCGTGGGGAGTAGGCGAAAGACTAGGGTAAAGACACCAAATCCCACCAGTAACGCGCCACTGGCGGGGGTGATCCAACCGGACCAACGACGCAGGGACAAGAGTTTGTCGAGACTGGCGGCAAAGGTTCCGGCCAGAATCAGGGGGGCCACATAACCTATGGTATAGGCTAACAGGAGACCACTGCCCAGCAGAGGCTTACCCGTCGCCGAGACCCAAGCCAGCAGCGTGGCCAAGACGGGGGTACTACAGGGCGAGGCGACTAAACCAAAGGTCACGCCCAAGAGATACGATCGCAGCCCGTGAGGCCAACTCTCGGAAATCCAACTCATGCCCTCAATGGAGGGGAGTTGTAGCGGTAAGGCGTTGAGGAGATTGAGGCCCATCAAGATGGCGATCGCCGCCACCAGAATCGGCAGTCCTTGCCCCACCTGGCCATAGACTCGTCCCAATAGGGCCGCCCCCAAGCCTAAGGCGGCCAGAGTCGTCGCTAAGCCAAGGGAAAACCAGAGGGATTGACGGGCGCCCTGTCCGGGACTTTTGGATTCATAGCCGCCAATGTAGCCCAGGGTAATGGGCAACATCGACAGGGTACAGGGGGTAAGACTCGTTAGAAGTCCCGCCACGAGGACCACCACCACGGTCAAGAGATTGAGATGGGTCAGTTGGTCACTGACGAGATGGTCGGCAAACTGTTGTAGGTCATACAGGAGTGTCATGGTTACCCGTTCGTTGTGTCTAGTTAAGCGTTGCGATATTTATGAAATTAGTCATATAGGTTAGGACGCTTATAGTTCTTGTAATGTATATATAGTAAGAGTTTTAAAATAAAAACTGTCTATTGTTCATTGTCTATCCTCTAGGATTGGGGCAACCGACAGGGGATGCCCCAGAAGCCGTCAAGGGAAACGTCCTAATGATCAACCACCTGGCCAATGAGTTGCATGACATCATCACGGCTAAGTTTCGGTTTGCCCAGGGCCAGGGTTTTCAGGGTTCCTTGGGCCAAAACTAAGGGAATGCGGCAGAAGTCTAAGGCGGGGCCTTTGGGGAGGGCGTTGGTATAACGTTTAGCAAATTCCAGGTTATGACGGGCATAGGCCTGCATTTGGGCCGCCGTCCAGCCTTCGGGGAAAAAGTCCACACCTCTAGCCTTGTCTTCGCGATGATTGCGAAGAATGTTGACGGTTTGTAGGCCGCGTCCGAAGCCGATGGCCTCCATGCGACTGGTTTGGGTATTGTCATACCAGGCCCAGAGGTCTGATAACAGTAATCCTACCGCTCCGGCCACACTGAAGGTATAGCTGTCGAGGTCGGCGACGGTGTGAATCGTCCAGTTGCGATCGGCCCAGAATGCCATGCGATCGGCCATGGCGGCGGTCGCATCCCAAATCCGGGGGGCGATGCTATCTGGGGCCAGTTTAGCCCAATCACTGACTCGTAACGTCACTTCCGGCAGTTGGTCGTAACTGTCGCCCCAGTCGGGGGTGAATTGGTCATTCTCGCCGGTTCCCGTTTGCAATTGCTGAGATAGCGATCGCAGCAAGCGGGCTTTGCGTTCATTATCGAGATGAGGGTGATCTTCAATCTCGTCAATAGCCCGCATACAGAGATAAGCCGAGGTCACCGCTTCCTGAAGGTTTCCGGGAAGCTGGACAATCGGGATATAAAAGGTGCGGCTAGTCTGTTTGAGCACCTCTAACGCATCATGTTGCCAGTTCATCAGTTCAACTCCTCACATCAACTCGACCTCTAGCATATCCTTCTGATTGCGATTAGAGGAATTTATCTAAGACAGCGGCAAAAGAGACACAAGACGGCAGTGGGGGTCATGATTTAACCATCTAGCGGCGTCTCTAGGGAATAACCCGTGGTTTTCTCAACATAGTCGAGAACTTGCCGATAGGCGACAGGGTCGCTTTGGGCCGTTAGGACCAACGGCTGTTCACTCGGATGCCAATAGACCGTTAACCGAGTCCGTTTGTAAAGCGAGAAGCTACTGACTCGGTCGAGGTCAAGAACATGAATGTGTTTTCCCCCTTGTTCGTGAATTTTGATCCAGTACGCCACGCGCAACGCCTCCCGTCACCAGGGTCTCCCCGATCTCCTTTGAGGTTATAACACGTGTGCCGCTGACTCTAGGCTTTCGTCCTGGGGGTTGCCCTCAGACGACTCCATTGGTGTCACCGCCGCCGAGAGTCCCAAGGCCGCCCGCACAAATCCTTCCATCAGAGGATGGGGATGGTTGGGACGAGATTCAAACTCGGGGTGGAACTGGGTGGCGACGAAGAAGGGATGATTGGGCATTTCGATGATTTCGACGAGGCGGCCATCGGGGGAGGTTCCACTGATGGCATAGCCGGTTTCGAGGAACAAACTGCGATAGGCGTTGTTGAACTCGTAACGGTGGCGATGGCGTTCGTAGACGACTTCCTGGTTGTAACTAGCAAAGGTGCGGGTTCCTTCGGTTAGGCGGCAGGGATAGAGGCCCAGACGCATGGTTCCCCCTAAATCCACCACATCTTCTTGTTCGGGAAGTAGGCTAATGACGGCGTTGTTGGTGTGACGGTCAAATTCGGAACTGTTGGCATCGTCGAGATGGGCCACATGACGCGCCCATTCAATGACGGCACATTGCATTCCCAGACAGAGGCCGAGGAAGGGAATTTGGTGTTCTCGGGCATAGCGAATGGCGTTGATTTTGCCGTCAACGCCGCGACTGCCGAAGCCTCCGGGGACAACGATTCCGGCCACTCCTTTGAGTTGGTCGCCGTCGGGGAATTGTTCTAAGTCTTCGGAGTTCACCCAACGCAGTTTGAGTTGACTGCCACATTGAACCGTGGCGTGGGTGAGGGCTTCGACGACGGAGAGATAGGCGTCGGAGAGTTGGATATATTTGCCGACGATGGCGATTTCGAGTTCCCGTTCTGGGTTCTTCATGCGATCGATCAGGGTTCGCCAGCCCTCGAGGTCGGGATCTCGCTGTTCGAGATGGAGACAGTCAAGGACGGACTGGGCGAGGCCTTCTTGTTCGAGGACGAGAGGCACTTCGTAGATGCTGCCGGCATCAGGGGCGGTGATGACCCGCGTCATGGGAACGTCACAAAACTCGGAGAGTTTTTCTTTGAGACCTTCGCTGAGGGGACGTTCGCAGCGACAGACTAACATATCCGGTTGAATCCCAATCGATCGCAGTTCTTTGACGGAATGCTGAGTCGGTTTGGTTTTCATTTCCCCGGCGGCCCGCAGCCAAGGCATCAGGGTGACATGGACATACATGATGTTCTCTCGGCCGACGTCTTTACGAAATTGCCGGATGGCTTCGAGGAAGGGCAGGGATTCGATGTCGCCCACGGTTCCGCCGATTTCAGCGATGACGATATCGGGGTTGGTGTTGCGGGCGACGCGACGGATGCGAGAACGAATTTCGCCGGTAATGTGGGGGATGACTTGGACGGTTCCCCCTTCGTAGTCGCCCCGTCGTTCCTTGTTGATGACGGATTGGTAAATCGACCCGGTCGTAACGCTGTTGAGGCGAGACATGGAGGTGTCGGTGAAGCGTTCGTAATGGCCCAGGTCGAGGTCGGTTTCGGCCCCGTCTTGGGTGACGAAAACTTCCCCATGTTGGAAGGGACTCATGGTTCCCGGATCGACGTTAATATAAGGGTCGAGCTTGAGGATGGAGACGGAGTAGTTTCGGGACTTGAGTAAACGCCCTAAACTGGCGGCGACGATACCTTTGCCAATGCTGGAGACGACGCCGCCGGTGATGAAGATAAATTTGGTCATGGAAATGGTGCGATCGGTAAACCCTGGGTTCATTTTGCCATAGTCGGGGAAGGGCCGGGGTGGGCGATCGCCTATCGGTTGCCCCGGAATCGCTGAGTTGGACTATCTTAGGAGATGTTGATGGTCGGGGAATTTTGGCTATGGCTTCTGAACAGACGTCTGAACAGACAACGAAAGCAACGACGCTTTGGGACCGCTTTTTGGCTTCGGCGTTAGACCCGCTGTTGGACCGCGAGGCCATGAAACGCCAGTTTGAACGGATTGATTGGCAGATGGAGGGCGATCGCCTCGCCACGCCGGGACTGGTCTATCCTGAGTATTATCGCTCTGGGAATTTTCATGGGGTTGAGGGCGGTTATCTCAGTCCGGGGGCGGCGGTGTCTTATGATCCGATTACTCGCTATGTGTTGCCCCCCAATGAGGACTGGGTACGGGAGGGGGTGATTCAGTCGCTGCGATCGCAACCCCGGCGTATTCTCGATTTAGGCTGTGGAACCGGGTCAACGACGTTAGTGTTGAAACGAACATTCCCCGAAGCGACGGTGGTGGGGTTAGATTTATCGCCCTATATGCTCGTGATGGCCCAGTATAAGGCCACGGCTGAGGGTCTGAAGCTGGACTGGCGACATGGCAAGGCGGAGGAGACGGGATTTGAGGAGAATAGCTTTGATGTGATTTCTCTGTCGTTGCTGTTCCATGAAACGCCGCCAGCGGTGAGTCAGGCAATTCTACGGGAATGTTTCCGCCTGTTGCGAGTTGGCGGCGAGGTGATTGTTCTCGATGGGAATCAAGAGAGTTTACGGCAAACTCCCTGGTTGATGGAGGTGTTTGAGGAACCTTATATTGCTGAGTATGCCCAGGGAGATGTGGCGGCCTGGATGCAGCAAGCGGGATTCGCTAACGTAGAAACACGAACGCATTGGTGGATTCATCAAGTCACCCGAGGCGTGAAGCCGCTACCGGGCCAGGAATGGGTCACAGATGAGTCTCTCGGTGAAGGGGAGATGGCTTTTGCTTAGGTGTGATGCGGGTGTGATATGTGCGGGGGTACACCTCTGGGTTTGCCCCCTGGGGGTTCTGTGATGGAGTAAACGTGACGATGTTAAAAGCGGTTATTTTTGATTTTAATGGCATCATTATTAATGATGAGGCAATTCATCTGGAGTTGATTGCTCAGTTGCTGTTGTCGGAGAATTTACGACCGGATAAAAGTGAGATTCAAGAGGTTTGTTTAGGACGCAGCGATCGCGCCGGGTTGCAGGCGTTATGGGAGCGTCAGGGACGGGTGTTAACGCCGGAATCGTTGCAGGGGTTAATGGAGAAGAAATCTCAGGGATACCGCCAAGAAATTGAGGCATTAGATGAGTTGCCAATTTATACTGGTTTAGTGGATTTTATTTTAAAACTACGGCTGAAAAATTTACATTTAGCCCTGGTGAGTGGGGCGTTGCGGCAAGAAGTCGAACCCGTGTTACGTCAGATTGAACTCTTATCTCAGTTTCCAGTCCGGGTGACGGGGGATGATACGGCTTCGAGTAAACCGGACCCTGAGGGCTATTTGTTGGCGGTACACCAGTTAAATGAGCAACATCCTGAGTTAGCGTTAACCCCCCAGGAGTGTTTAGCCATTGAAGACAGTCCCGCCGGGATTGAGGCGGCCAGACGAGCCGGAATGCAGGTGGTGGGGGTGGCCAATACCTATCCGGTGCATATGTTGCAGCGACGAGCGGACTGGGTGGTGGATGCGTTGGGGGAGTTGGAGTTAGACCGGGTTCAGGCGGCGTTTAACCCCACGCCAGCGGTGAGTCTCTGAGGTCTTGACATTCAACCCATATCGTGCTACGGTCGATAACTACAATTGGGGGAATTAGCTCAGCTGGTAGAGCGCTGCGATCGCACCGCAGAGGTCAGGGGTTCGAATCCCCTATTCTCCATTCACAGGGTTCGGGTTTTTGGGAGACCGTCAACTGCCGATTGTTCCACGCCAACATCCCTATCCCCCATCCATCACCCCAGCAATCAACTTCCAACAAGGGGCATCTCCCTGCCAATTCGGGGGAACCCAGGGCATCCCCAAACTCACCGTCACCAAACAATGATGACTCGGTTCATAGCCCCAATCGAGCCGTTTCACCAACTCCGGGTCCGTAATTCGTCCCTGCAATCGCCGTCCTCCCGTCGTCACTAAGTCACCCTTCCATTGATGACCCCCTTGTTGGCGAACCCGAGCCACAGTTGTCGTAAACTGTTGCGTCTCCACTAACTGCAAGGTGCGTCGTTGCTGAAACGGTAACGCTTGAAGCTGAGGAATCGTCACGTAGGCTCGTGTATTATGCAAAATCTCAGTCTCCGTCTCACAATAGGGCAACATTGCCTCTACAGTCACCGTTCCCAACTTCCGCCAGGTTCCCGGCAAAATCCGTCGGTTCTCCGACGCGAAACCAAAATCCGGCCCCGTTTCCGCTAAGGGAATCTCCCAAACCTCTAGGAGTTTAATCTCTTTGACCCGAATCGAGCCGACTCGCTGGGGAATGCGACCATCCTCTAGGTCAGAAACCGGTCGAATCCATTGCCCCGTCTCGGGATGTATCCCCGCTAGACATCGTCCCTGATGTTTCCAAGAATTCGCAAGGCAAATGAGTGTTGTCATAGCCATCTAAGCCGAGTTTTACGTCTTCAAAGATGCTGAATGTCAACATTTCCCCACTGTTGATTGAGATATTCAGCCACTAACCGTCGATGACAATGATTGGGGCTGGCTTCACTACAGAGGAAACAGGCACCATCAATGAGATCGGGGGAAACTTTGTCTTCAATCTTCCGTTGGCGAATTAACTCTAAAAACTGCACTTCGTAGTGTTGCCAATCTCCTTTATTTTTCTTGTATTCGTCCACAATTTCTTTGGTGGGAGCGAGGTCTAGGAGATGGGCATAGTCAATATCGCAAATGGTGTTGAGGAAGTATTCTAAATCGGCTTTTTTGGCAAATCCCGCCAGTTGAGAAACGTTGTTTAGCCGGATATCTAAGAGTCGTTTTACACCGGCATTTTGCAAGGATTCAAAGAAGGTTTTTGCGCCTTTTTTGGTAAAACCAATGGTGAAGAGTTTAATGGAATCGTTCATGTTTGATGTCGCGATGAAGTTGACGGGTTTACAAATGGACTGAAACGAGAGTTTGGCGAGTCTTCAGGAAATCGGCTGTAATTTGGACCAATAATTTGTTGCCTTGGATACCAACCTGTCGGGTAACCCACCCCTAGCCCCTCCCAGGAGGGGATTTTTTGGATTTTTCGCCCCGACGGCAAAGGGTTTAATCTGCTATGATTTTTTCTGATAACCCTAAAACCTAAAGATCCATGTTTTCCGGGTTTATTTTTCAACATAGGCAATTTCATCTCCTTGACGTTCATAAGCTTGTTTTAAACAGTCCTCTCGACTGGGGAGCGTCTCCTCGGGACTGGCAAAAAGAGACAATTGAACCGCAGGATTGGCCTGACTCGTCACCGCCTGAAATCCCTGTTTAATCAGGAGTCGTTCTTCTAACTGATGCTGGGATTCTAACTCGCCAGTTTGTAAGATGTGATGAACGTTGATTTGAGGATTCACCTGTTTGGCGTGACGACAGACGAGGATGGCCCGATGACAGGTGAGTGGGTCTTTTTCGGCGCACATCACGGCGATACGATGGGTTTTCAACCCCGTGATGAGTCGCTTTAATCCTTGCTGAAACTCCTCGGTCGCCGCAATTTTTTCATATGGGGCTTTTTTGCCCACATAACAGGCTAAATTGTCAGGTCTGGCCCCGAGTTGTTTGCCTAAAAAGACATAATGAATCCCCGCATTGGTTAGGGATAACTTGAGATTCTCTTGATTAAAGTGGGGCAAGAAACGGCTATAGGGAGCCGATCGCACATCAGCAAGGGCAGTAATCTGGTGCTGTTTGAGGAGATGCAGAAATGCCTCAATGCTGGAGTTGGAATGTCCGATACTGAAAAGTTCCATGGCTCGTCCGGGACGTGGATGTGGGGGATGTAGAACGAGGCTGTTGGCAGACAACCTAAGTCGTGGCTGAGAGTCATAATCAAGTATGAAAGATGACTTAGGGTCTGTCAATCGGTTACGGTCGTGGGATGGTGCAAGCCTTGCGATCGCGATCGGACTCCGGAAACTGCCAAGAATAGGCAAAATGACTCACTGAATTCACACTCGGGGCCACCTGACGAATGGCCGACATCTGAGTCTCCAGAGAAGGGCGATTGGTCACCGATTCTCCCCAAACCCCAGCCAAGGCCGGCACAACCCGAGTTTCCTCAGCCGCAAAGGCCATCACCCGTTCCATTTGGTCCGTTAAACAACTGGTATCGCCGCAAACCCCATATACCATAGGATGCCACTCCATCGAGGGTAAAAAGCGGTCCCAGGGCTGGAGACGGGAATCAAATCCTTGCTCCCCCACCGGCTGATTGCCATTGGGAAAAAACACCGCTCCCGAAGGGATATTATGAGGATTCACCTGCTCGACGGCGCGATGGACAAAATCGAGAATCCCTTGGACCGCGTGAGCCACACTCAAATTCCAGAGATAATTTTGTAGAGAAACCGCCGGACGACTGACGGCTTGCCAACGGGGTTGGTCTTCGTCAGAATGCTGTTGGCGAATTCGCTCGATGTCTCCCTCACTTAGAAAGCCTTGCTGTAAATAGCGGTCCAATAAACTGCGGGCAACATCATTACGAGCGCGGTCTAACAGAGCGTTGCGGGAGGCTTCCCCGTGAATCCACAGTTGTTGAACATTGCTGGCCACCGAATCACGGCCAGGGAGTCGAGGATAGCGTACATAATCAAATAAGACCCCGTCCGGTTGCCGCTCTAGGACAGCATGGAGGAGCCATTCATAGTCTCGTCGAGCTTCGGGACTGTAGGGGTCGATGAAGGTTTGAGAGGCGTAACTATGGAGTTCGCTGTCATAGGCCGTATCTTCTGAACGAGTGCGATTGAGGGTGGTTTCGTTGGCCCCATTGCGGGCGATGGCATTGACGCGATCGCCGCGTTGTCCGTAAGAATAGCCAAAATTCATCGTAAACAGCCAGGCATAGACCTTTAGTCCTCGTTCATGGCCTTTACGAATCACCTCCGCTAATAAGTCACGATCGCCCAACTGGGGCGATCGCACCACCGACGGCCACACCGTGGGATTATCATTCAGGGGCAACAACACCTGGCCATCGTAGAAAACTTCCACATAAATCTCGTTGTAGCCACGACTGACGATGCGATCGAGGACTTCATCTAACACCCCTGGATAGGCATCACAGGAGTAGAGTCGTAACCAGAGGGCTAAATTTTGCGGCCAATTGTCGCGGCGACAGTTCTCCAAATCCGTAGCGTGGAGTTGAATCTGTCGCTGATACTCCGCCTGGGCCTCAGCATCCCCCTGCAAGGCCGCTTGACGTAGGTTTTCTTTGGCCACAATCGCCTCCGCTGGGAGACGACAGGGATTTGAAGGGGCGAATTGGGCCGTTGCGGCTTCAGGAGAACTCAGCAACGGTGTCAGCCCCATCGACAACGCCATCGCCATCGAAGAAACCCGTCCCGACAGCCCACGGGAGAGCTGATAGAGCAAAAATCCCACAGCCGTCGAGGCGGTGGGCGATCCGGCAGAGAACGAGGCAACCATAGGGCCAATAGAGTGGAGGAAACAACTGTAATCCCAAATGCAGGCGATCGCGCCATGAATCCGTCAAAAACTGGGCGATCGCCCATCGAAGGGGTCACTACCGACCCCGTTGAACTGCCATTTCAACTTGTTTAAACTCTTGTTCCAAACGAGTTTTTAGCTTTTTCGACAGAGGACGATTACCATAGGAGCGATAATGACCCGCTAAAGCATCCAACGCCGTGTGCATCGTCGTAAACGACGGCAAACTGGCCACCGAGGAATCCCGGCGATAGAGGGAGAAAAAGTTATCAATACGGGTTTTCGCTTCCGCTTGGGCTTCCATTTTCTCAGGAGTTCCCTCCGGGAGTTCAATGGCTTCGCGCAAGCTACCCACCAAGTCCAGAGTATCTTGGCGATAATCTCCGGTTAAGTTAGACCCGGCTGAACAGCCGGTTAGTCCGACCACCACCACGAGTAAGAGTGCCAAGAGGCGTGAGACCAATCGATTCATAAAACTAAGTTACCGAGCAATAGATGGATGTCAATCTTTCCAATCCTACCGTGATATTGCCCCAGCATCTTGAGCGGGATCACCTTCACCGCTTCCCCGCGTCAATGGCATAATGCCCAAAAGATGATTCACTGATTACCCATCTCACCGTAAGCTCACCGTAACTTGCCATGACTAACCCCACCTTCACCGGCCTCGCCGTGGCCGCCCTAGTTCTGCTCGCCCTCGTCACCGGCGGTATTGCCTACCTCACCTTTGCCGAATGGCGCGATCGCCGTCGCCAAGATCGCGAAAAACGAGAACAACGCTAGACCCGACCCCAAAATAACCAGCAACCTCATCCCCTGTGCTATATTGGTTTATTGCTGAGTTAACCGAGCCTCTAAACCTATCTTATGTCTCTGACCCAAACCGAAAAACAGGAAATCTTTTCCCAATACCAGACCCACGAAACCGATACGGGGTCAGCCGAAGTCCAAGTTGCCATGCTCACCGAGCGCATTAACCGCCTCAGTATGCACCTGCGCAGCAACAAAAAAGACTTCTCCTCCCAACGAGGACTGATGAAAATGATTAGTCAGCGAAAAAGTCTCCTCGGCTATATCCGCAAGAGAAGCGAAGAGGAGTATCGCAACCTGATCACTCGCCTCGGCATTCGCGGTTAAACCGCCTCAACCGAAGTCTGATCCACCCCAGTCCGATCCACTGTCTCCGTTGCCGTCACCCTCAACCTCACCATGGCTTCCGACTCCTCGCGCGATCGCCTGCCCTTTGAACCGGCGAAAAAGCGTAAAAAAGACAAAGCCCCCAAATCAGCCCCAGCCGCCGATTCGGGGGCGGATCGTTCTGAATCCGCCAAACCCTCATCGGCTAAGGCCTCTCCTAAGGCCTCTTCCAAAGCCAAAAACGCCCCCAAACCCAGCGCCTCCCCTTCAGGCCAGCCTCAAAAAGCCCCCATCCCCGAATCCGTCAGTCGGCGCATGATCACGCGCATGGCCCTGTTTAGCGGAACCCCCACCAGTCTAGGAGTACTGAGTCTAGTGGGGAGTTACTTCATCATTCAAAAAGAGTGGTTTCCCCTCCCCAGCATTGCCGTCTTACTCGTCAGTAGCGGACTCTTTGGCTTAGGAGTTCTCGGACTAAGTTACGGACTCCTCTCCGCCTCCTGGGATGAAGCCGATCCCGGCAGTAAACTGGGGTGGCGCGAATTCCAAACCAACTTTGGACGAATGCGACAAGCCTGGAAAAAAGAATAGGCGACACCAACGAATCACTAACGAATCGTGAATGGCATTAGGAGGCGAGTCTGTCGGACTGGCCTCCTCTTTTTTGGCAACTACCATACTTTTATTCATTTGTCAACAAACTGAGTCCTGGGAAAATCTGGAGTAGGTTCACTAGAATGGGAAAAGAACCGTCGCCCGATAGAACCGGATGCCAAAGCAGCCGATCGCCTAAGCTAACAAATTTTTCAAGTGTCAACCGTCAATACCGTGAATCGCTAACAAGCCCGTTAACAGGCTTGTCAACAAGCCGCGATTAACTGTTACCCGTCGTATTAAAGGAGAAAATCTGAATGATCATCGTCATGAAAGTGGGGACCCCCCAAGACGAAGTCGATCGCCTCAACGAAGAGATGTCCTCACGGGGACTAACCCCCGAAACCATCTTCGGACGCTACAAAGTCGTCATCGGCCTAGTAGGAGACACCGCCGAACTCGATCCCTTGCAACTGCAAGAGATCAGCCCTTGGATTGAACAAGTCCTGCGCGTCGAAGAACCCTTCAAACGGGCCAGCCGCCAATTCCGTCACGGCGAACCCAGCGACATTTCCGTCACCACCCCCGAGGGACCCGTCCTCTTCGGAGAACATCAACCCGTCGTCACCATCGCCGGTCCCTGTTCCGTCGAAAGCGAAGAGATGATCGTGCAAACCGCCCTAAACGTCAAAGCCGCCGGGGCCAAATTCCTGCGCGGTGGGGCCTACAAACCGCGCACCTCTCCCTACGCCTTCCAAGGTCATGGCGAAAGCGCCCTCGGACTCCTAGCCGCCGCCCGAGAACAATCGGGACTGGGAATTATCACCGAAGTCATGGATGCCGATGACATCGAGAAAATCGCCGAAGTGGCCGATGTCCTGCAAGTAGGGGCGCGGAACATGCAGAACTTTGCCCTCCTGAAAAAAATCGGCGCCCAAGACAAACCCGTTCTCCTCAAACGAGGCATTTCCGCCACCATCGAAGAATGGCTGATGGCCGCTGAATACATCCTCGCCGCCGGGAATCCCAACGTGATTCTCTGCGAACGAGGCATTCGCACCTTCGATCGCCGCTACACCCGTAACACCCTCGATCTCTCAGTCCTCCCCGTGTTACGGACCCTAACCCATCTCCCCATCACCATCGATCCCAGCCACGGAACCGGTTGGGCGCATCTCGTCCCGGCCATGGCCAAAGCCGCCGTCGCCGCCGGAACCGATGCCCTCATGGTTGAAGTTCACCCCAACCCCCAAAAAGCCCTCTCCGATGGCGCCCAATCCCTAACCCCAGAGGAATTTGAAGACCTGATGACAGAACTGGCCGTCATCGGGAATGCCGTCGGACGTTGGGAAAAACAACCGGCACTCGTTTAATTCCCCTACCAGGGTAAAACCTCACCATTGGCGTGCCAAAAGGTTCCCGTCGTCTCTAAGGTGAGGTCATCAATCCGCTGCAACAAGCCCCCAACGGACTCCGCTGGGGGTATTCCTGTGTGATGGGTCATGGGGGTACTGACGAGGCCCGGATGCAGAATGGCCACAGCAATGCCTCGGGGTTTCAGGTCATGGGAGAGAGACTTACCCGCCATCGACATGGCGACTTTGGACATCCGATAACCATAGGACCCACCCGAAGTGTTATCCTCAATCGATCCCATGCGACTGGTCATGAGAATCAGTTTTGACCCTTGAGAGAGATTGGGCAACAGGGCCGCAGTGACGCGCAACGTGCCGATCGCATTGACTTCAAACTGGCGGCGAATCCCGTCAAAATCTAGGTGTTCGAGAGGAATCGACTGCAAAATCCCAGCATTATTGATGAGAACATCGAGAGGTTTCCCATCTAAGCGAGAGACGAGATCGGCCACCGCCGCGTCAGAGGTAATATCAATGCCCGTTTCGACGCGAACCCCCAATTGGTCTAATTCTGGGGAACTCGAACGACAGACGGCAATCACCTCATCGCCCCGTTGTTTCAGTTGTCGGCAGTATTCACGACCAATGCCGCCATTGGCCCCTGTAATGAGATAGGTTGCCATAATTGTGAGTTTAACTCCCGGTTGAACGGTTTTCTGGATCTAGTTTAGGAAATTGCCACCCAGTTCTACTATGGTGGCATCGACTATGGCGGCAACAGTCCCCAATTCCCCGAAGCCTCCCACCGCAAGCAGACGCGCCTCTTGCCTCTTCTTCTCCTGTTCCCTGTTCCCAGTTCCGGTGTTCCCTGTTCCCTTCTCTTGCCTCTTGCCTCTTGCCTTTTGCCTTCCCCCCCACCATGCTCATTCTCACCCTACTCTCCTTGGCGATTTGGATTGGTTTACTGGCCCTGCGGGGTCAGTTTTGGCGATCGCACATTCGCTTACGTCCCGTTCCGGCCAACGTCGATCCCTTACCCAGTGTCTGTGCGATCGTCCCGGCCCGCAACGAAGCCGAGTTACTGCCCAAAACCCTGCGATCGCTGCTTCTGCAAGAGGCCGTCACCAGCTTTCGGGTGATTCTCGTCGATGATCGCAGTGACGATGGAACCGCCGAAATTGCCGAGGCGATCGCCGCCGAAGTCCAAACCCTAGCCAACGAATTACAACTGCATCTGCCCCAACTCGACATTATCACCGCCGATCCCCTCCCCCCCGGCTGGAGTGGGAAACTCTGGGCCATGGACCAAGGCATCCGCTATGCCCAACGCTACAGCCCCGTCTATTATCTCCTCACCGACGCCGATATCCAACATCATCCCCATAACCTACGACAACTGCTCTTTAAAGCCGAACGGGAAGGCCTCGATCTCGTCTCCCTGATGGTGAAATTGCGCTGCGAGAGTCTTTGGGAACGACTACTCATTCCCCCATTTATCTATTTCTTCCAAAAACTCTATCCCTTCGATTGGGTGAATAACCCCCAAAAACGCACCGCCGCCGCCGCTGGAGGCTGCATTCTCATTCGTCGTCAGGCCCTCGATCGCATCGGTGGCTTAGCCAGCATCAAACAAACCCTCATCGATGACTGTGCCTTAGCCCAAGCCGTCAAACAATCCGATGGCAACGACTATCATAGTATCTGGTTAGGTCTAGCCGACAAAACCATCAGTTTACGGGCCTATCCCGGACTTGGGAGTATCTGGGGAATGGTGGCCCGAACCGCCTATACCCAACTCAACTACTCTCCTCTGCTGCTGCTGCTAACCGTCATCGGCATGGGCCTCACCTATTGGGTTCCCCCCATTGCCCTAATTTGGGGCTTAGCCAACGAGCAATCGTTTATCGCCCTGCTGGGCCTGGCCAGCTGGTCCTTGATGGCGTTTTCCCTTTTTCCCACCCTGTCCCTCTACCGTCAACCGCCATTTCTGGGCTTGATCCTGCCCCTGATTGCGGCCCTGTATACCCTCATGACCCTCGATTCTGCCCTGCGACATCTCTTGGGGCGAGGAGGCGCTTGGAAAGGGCGTGTTTATCCCGGTGGCCACCGAGGCGATCGCAGCGGCTAACTCCGGCGGCCACCCTATCCCCAACTGCCCAAACGGTATAAGATAATCTCTGCTGGCTAACCGCCAAACCACCGTTGTTATTGGAACCTTATGGACGCGGCTGAACTATTAAATCGCTATGGCACTGGCGTTCGCGATTTTAGTGGCGTTGATTTGCGGCGCATTTCCCTAAGTCGGGCTGATCTCTATCAGATCTGCCTCAAAGACGCCATTCTCAGCGGCGCCTCCCTCACGGATGCAGATTTACGCGGGGCTGACTTGTCGAAAACCGATCTCGTTGGCGCCCGCCTCAATGGGGCCTCCCTGGTGGGGGCGAGTCTCTATGGTGCCGATTTGACGCAAGTGGAGATGCGATCGACGGACTTATATCGTGTGGATTTGCGCCAAGCCTGTCTCAAAGGGGCAGATTTATACGAGTCAGACTTTCGGGAAGTCAACCTGGAAGGGGCTAACCTCTGTGAAGCGAGTTTACGCGGGGCCAACTTCCGCCAGGTGAAGTTAGATCAGGTGAAACTCCATGATGCCGATTTGCGCGGGGCTGACTTACGCGGCGCCAGTTGGATGGGGGTAGAACTCATCCGCGCCTATTTTGAGGAAGCCAATCTCAGTTATGCCAATATGGGAGGAGTCTCGTTTGAGGGGGCGAATCTGCAAAAGGCCAACATGACCTGTTCGATTTTGACGGGCGCGAATCTCACGGAAGTGAATCTGATGGGGGCTTCGTTAAAGGGGACGAAACTCGATCAAGCCAATCTCTACGGCGCGAACCTCAGTAATGCCGATTTAACGCAAGCGGATTTAAAGATGGCGGATTTAACCAGTGCCGATTTGAGTTACGCCAACCTCACCGGGGCCGATGTCTGGGGCGCCCACATGACGGCCGCCAATCTCCACGGCGCCATTCTCCCCGACGGAACCCGTCACGATTAACCCCTGTTCCCCCCTCTTGCCTAGGGCGACCATAAAGGTACGCCCCTACGTCTTTCCCCTCTTGGGAGGGGCGAGGGGTGGGTTGTTCCCAGTTCCGGTGTTCCCTGTTCCCTGTTCCCTGTTCCCTTCTTCCCCATGCCTACAACCTCCAACAGCCTAGAAACCCAACTCACCGACCTGCAAACGACGGCGATCGCCGAAATCACGGCCACCAATAGCCTCGATCAGTTAGAATCGCTGCGGGTTGGCTATTTGGGTAAAAAAGGACAAGTCTCGAAAATTCTCGGCGGAATGGGTCAACTCGATAAGAGCGATCGCCCCCGCATCGGAAAGCTGGCCAATGAGGTCAAAACTGCCCTAGAAGCCGCCCTCAGTGACAAAAAGGATGAATTACAACAAGCGGCCATTCAAGCCCGTCTCGCCTCAGAAACCCTCGATGTCACCATGCCGGCGCTGGTGGTTCCCCAAGGCCGTCGTCATCCCCTCAATAGCACCATCGATCGCATCCTCGATATCTTTGTCGGCCTGGGCTACACCGTGGCCACGGGACCGGAAATTGAGACGGATTATTACAACTTCGAGGCCCTGAATACTCCGGCAGATCACCCGGCCCGGGATATGCAGGATACCTTCTACCTGCCCGGCGATCGCCTCTTGCGAACTCACACCTCCTCGGTGCAAATTCGCTATATGGAACAGCAACAGCCCCCCATCCGCGTCGTCGCCCCGGGACGTGTCTATCGTCGCGATACGGTGGATGCCACGCATTCGGCGGTGTTCCATCAAATTGAACTCTTAGCTGTTGATGAGGGACTCACCTTCACCGACTTAAAGGGAACCATTCGCGAGTTTGTGCGGCAAATCTTCGGGGATGTTGAAATTCGCTTTCGCCCCAGTTATTTCCCCTTCACTGAACCCAGTGCCGAAGTGGATGTGAAATGGAAAGGAGACTGGCTCGAAGTTCTCGGTTGCGGAACCGTCGATCCCAATGTGCTAGAGGCGGTCGGCTACGACAGTGAACGCTACACCGGTTTTGCGGCAGGCTTCGGGGTGGAACGCTTTGCCATGGTTCTACACCAAATGGACGATATCCGCCGCCTCTATAACAGCGATTTGCGGTTCCTCAATCAGTTCAATTAACGATATTAACGACATTATCGACATTATCGATCCGGGCCGGGCCAAACGAGAGGCCAGCGTCCTATGGACCCTCTCGGTATACCTGTTAGGGTGGCAGGGAGAAAAGAGCAACATTTCAGTGTTGTCGTCAATCCCCCATGCTCAAACCCCTTTCCCTGATGACTCTGAGCTTAAGCCTAACCCTACTGGCGAACCTCAGCTCGACCGCCCTAGCCAATGACCCGGATTGTCCGCAATTCTACGAAGATAGCAGCGGCCAACGAACCTGCCTTGAAAATGGCCGGCCGGTTCAACCCGTCAGTCCACCGAACTATGTCGAGTCTGTGGACTATCTCGATCAACTCAAGCATTGCCAACCGGTGGCCACGGCCATCGGTTTTGGGAGGATTGTGATCGAAGCGCGGGTGCGAGGTTGGGAGGATGACCGCTGTGTGGTGCAAATGAATGCCTTTAACGTGGAACGGCCCCAACGGCGGGCGGTCTATGCCCTATGTCGCTATCGTCGCTCGACGCTGGATTTGATGACCGATGAACGAGCCTACGAGCAGGCTCGCACGGGGGAGACGACGTTTAGCAGTGACGATCCCAGGGATATGGCCCTTTCCGATGGAACCCTCCAAGATTGTCAATTCTCCAATACTTGGCTCGAAGAATTGGTGGATTGATGGTTTCTCTAACCCCGCAAACCTTCAATTCCCCGCGCCACGGTATAGCCGGCCATGGCCAGCAATAGGAGGCGAAATAAGACATTGACGAGGGAGTCGGGCAACTTGGGGAGGCTGCGACTGCCCAATTGCGCCCCAATCATTCCCCCAAGGCCTAATAAGACTCCCCCCAGCCAAAAAACATTGCCCGCTGCGCTATGTCGGATTAACCCGGATAGGGCGATAAACATAATCGCTCCTAAACTGTTGCGAATCGCGGGTTTAATGGCCATGCCAACCAATAGCATTTGCAGCGGAACCATGACCGCACCACCGCCAATGCCGAATAGGCCTGAGAGAAATCCGGCCAGGAGTCCAATGCTAATCAGGATCGCCATGGCCCGCCCTGGGGGAATTGAGTCTATCTTTGAGGTGAGATGGTCTTGGGCCTCAAGGTCTTGGGCCTCAAGGTCTTGGGCCTCAAGGTCTTGGCCCTTAAGGTTTTGGGCCAGACGGCGACGCAAACCCATGAAATAGATCGTCAGCAGTTGCAAGGCGGCGAAACTAAAGGCTAAGGCCCAGGCGGGAACCCAGGTGGCTACCTCGGCCCCAAGTTGTGCGGTACTGATGCCGCCGATGGCTAAGCCCAAAGACCCCCGAGGCTGTGAGTCTCCGGCTCGCCAGTTACGCACGGTTCCTGAGAGGGCGTTGATGAAGACGGCGACTAAACTGGTGGCGCTGGCTTGTTGGATGGGTAAGCCCCAAGCGAGTAGGCCCGGAACCATCAAAATTCCGCCGCCGATGCCCAGGACTCCTGAGGCGATGCCGGTGATGAGTCCTAAGAAAATCAGTAGTAGTTGTCCAATCTCCATGGTTAGGATTTGGGACGCGGTTGTCGGGCCAGGCGGAATACCTCGGCGGCGAAGTCGGGATTCTCGGACAGGCGGCGAAACAGGGGCGGTAGGTCCTGGGCGTGCTGTTTGAGAAAACTCTCGTAGCGGCGAGGGGTGCGCCCAGCCAGAAACACCAGTTCTTCGGCGTTGAGGTTGAGACATTGGGCAATGGCCCGAATCACCTCTTCTTTGGCGGCGTAGTCGGCGCGATCGTTCTCGAGTTTGGAGAGGTAGGTGAAGTCTAATTCCAGTTGCTGGGCTAGGCCTCGCTGGGAGAGTCCTAATTCTTTGCGGGCGCTACGAATGACTTGTCCAAAGCTTTCTTCCACGATCTGATCCTCGGGGCTAGGGCGCAACGGTTCTCTGGGGCGATCGCCCTCGACCGGCATTTGGCCTCTTTAGTTTAGCCAGCCCTTGACAAAAAAATCAACGGTCGCTACAGTAGAGTTAGGTTGATTTAAAAATCAACACCGCTAGCGAGAGCGACGCAGCAGACCCCGTTGGATTGGGCTAAGGCTCCGGCCAAGGCTCAATCCGACCTTCCTCGCCAGCGATGGATTAGATTAACCTGACACCATTAGCCAGCAACGACTCCGAGGAGGATCTTGTCGTGAGTAATGAGCAACAGGACGATAAAAGGGTTCGATTTGAGCAATTCCAGGGGATTTTAGCCCGACAGCAACAGCAGGCCTATCACGTGAGGACGCGAGAGGAAGACGTCCAACAGCATGAGGATCAGCAGTTAGTGTCTCGGGTTGCCGGTTATACGCCCGATGCTATTGTGCGGGGGTTAGCGGACTTGCAACTGGAGGTGGATACGACGGTGACTCAGTTGGGCGATCGCCTGCGAGGGGAGTTCGAGAAGCAAGATCACCTGCAACGGGCGATCGCCATTGCCCGACAACAGCAACAACAACTCCATGACATTGGCATTGTCGCCGATCACCTGTATCTGTTGCGGGGAGAACACGCCGAAAAACGACGACAACTGAGCGATCGCATCGCCCAGGAATACGAATCCCTCGACAAACGCCGCCAGCAAACCCACAAACGCTGGCAACAGGACCAACAGCAGCATGAGGAGATTTGGGAGAACCAACGGCAACAGCGGCAAAAACAACGGCAACAGGAAGAAGCTGATGCAGCGTATCATCAGCAACAGCAGCGACAACGGGATGCTGATGATTATGCCCGAGCCGCCCGAGAACAGGAGATCGAGTTAGCCCAACAGGGTCAGATGAAGCAGAAAGATTGGAACGCCCGAGAAGCGGTGTTAACGGCTCATCAAGCCGAGATTGAGCGCGATCGCCAGCGGGTGACGGGCTTTGAGGAGGAGTTACAGCAAGCCTTTGAAACGGCGAAAACTGAAGCGATCCAAGAGGTTCATCGGCAGTCACGCAGCCGTCGTGAGTTGCTTGAGAAGACTTGGCAGGGACGCGAACAAGGCTATCAGGTGAAACTGGAGTCTTTAGAGGCGGTGTTGGCGCAGCAAGATAACCAACTGGCTGAGATTAACGCTCAACTGCAAGAGGCGCGGCAACAGGCGCGGACCTTGTCGGTGCAGGCGTTTAATTAAGGGAATAGGGGAGAAGAAGGCAAGAGGCAAGAGGCAAGAGGCAATAGGGGTTTACCCTTGTGGTCGCTCTCTTCCGAGTTGTGTTATTGGAAACCGAAATTACCGACCGAAATCACCGAGAGAGCAACATTTTTTTGCTCGAATAAAACAATATTTTGGAGTCTTTTGTTATGGCTAAACGCATCAATTCTCGGAATACTAAAGCCGAAATTTTAGAGGCGTATGAGGCATTGCTCGATGAGAAAAAACACTTGCAGGCTCAAGTGAAACAGGCGCAGCGATCGCCGGACCCCAAACCTGCTGCTAGTCCCAATTCCTCAACAGACTCACGTTCCTCTGAGCGGTCAGATCAACCAGAACAAACCATCGTTCAGGGTCACGATACCTTAGCTCAATTGCAGCAAATTCAATTGGGGTTTGGGGGATTTGTCAGTCAGCTTTCGGAGGTTTTAACCCGAGATGCTAGCAAATTTGCAGAGGTTTTAAGTGCTATTGAAGCTGAACAAGAGCGCTTGCAAAATCTCTATGAAATTGAGTCTGTGGATGAGACAACTCTCACAACCTTGGTTGAGAGTTATCGCAATGAATCCAAACAATTTGCCGAGGAATTTGAGGCGGAACAGGAGGAGTTAGAACAGGAGTTGCACGCTCAGCTAGAGGCTTGGTGCAAAGAACAAGCTGATTGGCAACATTCCTTTGACGAAGAACGGCAACGACTCGAAACCATCTGGACACGGGAGAATGAAGAGTATTATTATCAACGAGCCATTGCCCAAGAAATCGACGAGGAACGCTATCAGCAACAGTTACAGGAGCAATACCGTCAACTGGAGGAATCTCGCCAAGAACAGGAACAGGCCTGGGAGGCGCGAGAAACGGCGATCGCGCAACGGGAAGCGGAGTGGACTGAGTTACAGGCTAAGGTGGCGGCCTTCCCGGGCCAGCGAGACGAGCAGATTCACAACGGGAAACGCCAAGGAGAGGCGATCGCCACCCATCAAGTCAATAGCGCCCTGGAACTGCGTCAGCAAGAGATTGAGGGACAACAACGCCGCTATGAGTTGCAAATTGAGGGCTTAGAACGTACCATCGGCGATCGCCAACAGCAAATCCAGTCTCTGAGTCAACAGCTTGAGGCCACCTTACAGCAAGTTCAAGAGTTAGCCGTCAAAGCCATTGAAGGCCATGCCAACGGTGAATCGTTGCAGGCCGTCAAAGAGATCGCCCTCGAACAAGCCAAAACAGCGGGACGAAACAAGTGAGCAACAGCATCCGTTAAGATGGACGAGGATGGCAACAAAACCGAGGCAGTCATCCACTATCCACGGTTATGGGGGAGTCGTCCAAACAATGCTAATTGAAGATGAAGAACTCCGGGGAATCTTTCAAGAAGCCAGTGAAGATGGCTTACGAAAAATCAAAGCAGGATTGGCCGAGTTGCGAGAGAATCCTAAAGATGCGGAGACCCTAGAGGACTTACTTCGAGAAAGCCATTCCCTCAAAGGTAACGCCGGGATGTTGGGGCTAAAAGACATCGCCACCTTAACCCAACAGTGGGAACATCTACTGAGCCAGGTCAAGGGCGGTCAGGTTAACTTTGATGACGAGGTTCAGCAACGGCTAGACGAGGGCTTAACGGCCCTCGATGGCCTGGTCCGAGAAGCGATTACTGGGGAGCCGTCGGGGGTTCAAACCTTCTATATTTTGGCGAAATTGATGGGATCTCAGGAGTCGACGGTGTCCTCTCACGGAGATGAGGCCCAGTCCTCCAGTTCAGCCCCGGCTGAGAACCGAACCACTCAACCGCGCTCGCTGGTGTCTCGGGGGGCTGAGACCCCTGAGAGATCCCCTGGGCGACCTCCAGAGACATCAGCAGACGCCCTTGAGGCCGATGATATCCTCGGCCGCCTTGAAGCGGAATTCTTAGCCCTAGAAGACCATGATTCAGATGAGGCGGCCCAGGAGACGATCCAGCAGAGCGATCGCATTGAGTCTCTGTTTCGGGATCTTGATCGGTTAGAGCAGTTAACGGGAGATGATGGCCAGTTACAGACGTTAACCCAGAACTGGAAACAAGATCTGGTGACTCTCATTGAGAGTGGTGGCAGTTTTGAAGCCCAAGCCGATCATCTCTATGATGGACTCGATGCCATTCGCGCCCATTTCCACCCGCGCCTATCCCCGCCGCCGCTGAGTGAGGCCGCCCCCCCGAGTCCCTCGCCGGCTCCTCAAGGGACAGCGAGCCAGGAGACGGCCACCTATATTGAAGATGATGAACTGCGCCATACTTTTCAACAGGCCAGTCAAGATCATCTGCAAAAACTCTATGACGGCTTACTGCATCTCGAACAATTCCCTGATGATCGGGCCAAACTTGAAGATATCCTACGGGAAGTTCATAGCCTCAAAGGAGATGCGGGGATGTTGGGGGTGACGGCGGTGGCCCAGTTGGCCCATGACTGGGAACAAGAACTCGCTCCGGTGAAGTCGGGCCAGGTGAGTATTGATAATGAAAAATGCGATCGCCTACTGATGGGCCTCGATCGCATCCGGCGTTTGATTCACCAAGCCATTACCCCGCCTGAACAGTCTGAGAGTGAGTCGGAGGAGGACAACGCGGCTCCTCCGGTGGCGGAAAGTCGCTATATCGAGGACGACGAGTTACGACAAACCTTTCAGGTGGCCAGTGAGGATCATTTGCAAAAACTTGATGCGGGATTGTTGTATTTAGAAGAGCATCCCCAGGATGAGTCGAAACTCGATGAGGTGTTGCGGGAAATCCATAGCATTAAAGGCGATGCGGCGATGTTGGGGATTAGCGATATGGCCCAACTGGCTCATGAGTGGGAACAACAATTGCTACCGGTGAAACAGGGGCGAGAAACCTTTGATAGTTCCCTGTGCGATCGCCTCGGGGACGGGATTAAAGATTTGCGACGATTGGTTGATGAGGCCATCAGCAACAGTCCGGCTCAACTGTCTTTGATGGAGAGTCTAGCTCGATTGCGCGGCGAAACGGGACAGCCAGCACCGACGCCAGCTCGGGCTAAACCGTCGGAGACTTCTTCGAATTCGTCGGGGGCGGATCATCATGATGGGAATTATCGCATTGATACGATCCGGGTCGATACGCAAAATCTCGATGCGTTGATGACGACGGCTGGGGAATTGACGGTTACGAAAATTCGCATCGCGCACCGACTCTCGGAAATCGAAGAAGTGGTGGCGTTTTGGGAAGAGTGGGCGCGAGAGGCGGGTAATACGCCTTTAAAACTCAATCAGCCGTTCCAGAATGAGTTGCAAAAAACCATTGAGCAGCGCGGGGGGGGAACGAGAGGGACGAATGGCCATGTTAGTCGAATGGGTGCGGCGGCTCAGGCTCCCATCTCCGAGGGGGCGTTGCTGAATTTCTATCGCTTGCAAGAACAGAATGAAGCTCGTCTCGAAACGTTGGGTAAGTTGGTGAATCGGCTCCAGGTGGGGATTGCTGAGGACACGGCCCGGTTAGAAACCCTGGCCGATGAGATTGAGGAAGGGGTGCGAACGCTGCGGTTGCTGCCGTTATCGACGATTTTTAATCTCTATCCTCGGCTAGTTCGGGATTTGGCGCGATCGCAGGGAAAAGAGGTGCGTCTCAAGATTATCGGCGGCGACACGCGAGCAGATAAACGGATTTTGGAGGATATGAAAGATCCTCTGACGCATATTATCCGCAATGCGATCGACCACGGGATTGAGTCTCCTGAAGAACGCCAACGTCAGGGAAAACCCAGTACGGCGACGATCACTCTGCGGGGCTACCAAACGGCCAGTACCATTGCGATCGAGGTGAGTGACGATGGACAGGGCTTGGATCTCAAAAAAATTAAAAAAACGGCAATTAAAAATGAGGTGGCCTCGGCCATGGAACTCGACACCATGACGCCGAACCAGATCCAAAACTTGATTTTTATGCCCGGTTTCTCGACGCGCAATTTTGTGACAGAAGTCTCGGGCCGGGGTGTGGGGTTAGATGTGGTGCGGGCCAATGTTGAACGGTTGAAAGGGTCGGTTCAGGTCAAGTCGAATCGGGGCCAGGGCTGTTCGATTCATCTTCAGTTGGGGACAACTCTGGCAACGGCTCATGTGTTACTCCTAGAGGTGCGTCATATTTACCATGAAGCCACGAGGACGATTCTACCGCGACAGGCCTATGCGCTGCCGGTGGAGTTTGTGCAAACGGCGTTGATGATTGCCCCGGATGATATCTTTTCTCTGGAAGGCCGCGAGACGATTCTCCATGATAATCAGCCGATTTCGGTGGTTCACTTGGCGGATATTTTGGAGTTACCCATTCGGGCGCAGATGGAGGATAAGCAATCATCGTTTGCCTGTATTTTGCTGAAAGTCGGTGAGGATTGGTTGGGGTTATTGGTCGATCGCCTCATTGATGAACAAGATGCCATTCTCAAGCCTCAGAGTAAGCTCCTGAAACGGGTTCGCAATGTGTCGGGGGCGACGATTCTCGGCACTGGGGAGGTCTGTATGGTGCTGAATCCGGTGGATATCATTAAATCGGTGCGCGGTGTCCATCGTCGGGCCAATGTTAGCTCTGAGATCATTGAGCCAGCATCGAGTCAGGCGGAAACTCCGGCTAAACAGATGTTGTTGTTGGTGGAGGATTCGATTACCACCCGCACTCAGGAAAAACGAATTTTGGAGGCGGCTGGGTATGGGGTGGTGACGGCCGTCGATGGCCTCGATGGTTACAATAAACTGCGCAGTGGCCGCTTTGATGCCGTGGTTTCAGATATTCAAATGCCCAATCTCGATGGGTTGGAGTTAACGGCTCGGATTCGCAATCATCAGGAGTATAGTGAATTGCCGATTGTTTTGGTGACCTCTCTGGCAACGGATGAGGATCGTCGTCGCGGTGCTGATGCAGGCGCGAATGCTTATATCACAAAAAGTAGTTTTAATCAAGATGTTTTAGTCGAAACCCTCCAGCGGTTAATCTGAGATGATGTACTCTTTCTGGAGGCTGCAAGTATTGACCGAGCACTTTCGACTGTTGAGCCAGTCTTGGCGCTCCCCGAGCGCGTCGTTATAGACTTTGCGGCAAGTCTCGGGCCAATTCAGCATCTGGAGTTCTTGTTCTAGATCTGGGTCAATCCGATATGAGTCGGTCAATACAAATATGCTGTTATTATAGCTTAAGGAAGTAGCAATGCTCCCTAGGAATAACGACAAGAGTTTGGCGACTTCGTTCGACTCCATCGCCTCGGCTTTCCCATACGACACTCACGCTTCGCGTAGAGTGCGGGGCTTCTGGCCGATTAAGCTAAAGGAACGCTCTTTGAGATTTACCGAGAGCTTTGCCAATTCTGACGACGACTAAACATGCCCATTCGTGTTCTGATTGCTGAAGATTCTCCCGTTGTGCAGGTGATTCTGCGGCGGATGTTAGCTACTTATCCCGATATTGAGTTGGTGGGGATGGCCCGTACGGGGAAGGAAGCTTTAACGATGATGGCGCGGGCGCGGCCGGATGTGGTTTGCACGGATTTTCATATGCCGGAGATGAATGGCCTGGAATTGACTCAGGAGATTATGGCCACGATGCCCCGGCCGATTTTGGTGTTGAGTGCGTCGGTACAGGCGGAGGATACGCAGAATGTGTTTCGGGTGTTGAATGCGGGGGCGGTGGATGTGTTGCCGAAACCGATTGATGGGGGGGCGAATAATTGGAATGATTTGCAGCAGGAGTTGATTACCAAAATTCGGGTGTTGTCGGGGGTGGCGGTGTTTACTCATCGTCGTCAGTTGATGGGCCAGTCTCGTCGCCCTCGCGAGATTGGAACGGCGGAATCGGTGGTGCGGCCGGTGTCGTCGATTGCGCCGGAGGTGAGACAACGGACGTATGAGTTGGTGGCGATTGGAGCCTCGACGGGGGGTCCGCAGGCGTTACAGGGGATTTTACGGCAAATTCCCCGGAATTTTCCGGTTCCGGTGGTTTGTGTGCAACATATTAGTCGTGGCTTTTTGACGGGGTTGGTGAATTGGCTTGATGCTGAATGTGCGGTGTCGGTTCGCATTGCTCAGGTGGGGATGCGGGCGGAGGCGGGGGTGGTCTATTTTCCGCCGGAGAATCAGCATTTAACGTTTAGTCGTCGCGGTGTGTTTGCGTCGGCCCCGCTACCGCCGTTTTCGGGCCATCGTCCTTCGGTGACGGTGATGTTTGAGTCGGTGGCGGCGGTCTATGGACGGCATTGTGTGGGCATTTTGCTGACGGGGATGGGGAAGGATGGCGCGGTGGGGATGCAGTCTATCGCTCAGGTGGGAGGGGTCACGATCGCTCAGGATGAGGCGACGTCGGTGGTGTTTGGGATGCCGAAGGAGGCGATCGCTCTCGGGGCGGCTCAGTATATTTTGCCCCTCGGTGAGATTGCTCCGGTTCTGTTGAAACGTTTGTTTAATGTGCCAAGCCCGAGTTAGGTTACGAATTGCGGGCTAGGGCTTTTCTTTCGTTCCTAGATAGGGAATAATTGGAAGCGGCTAATTCCGAATTATCTGATCGTTCCATGACTGCTTCTAAAGGACTGCCTCTGTCGAGCCGTAAGCGACATTCTCTTAAGTTATCTCAGTCTCAAGCCTCAGCGGTGGCGGGGGTGGGCGGGGTTGAGCGGATTGAGCCGTCACCGCTGTTGTTGCAACGATTGACGCGGGGGGTGTTTTGTCAACATGGGTTGCGATCGCTGCGGTTATGGGTTTGGCTTCAGTTGTTGTATGGTCGTCAGTATCGGTCGCTCTGGGAGGAGGTGACGCCAGGAACGCCTGGTTTGTTTAGTTATGCTCAGTGGCGCGATCGCTTTTTTACTCCGGGACATCCGAAGGGGGAGGAGGTTCCACCACTTCACGATCGCCGCTGTCCCTGTAGTCGCACGGCCTATGATTGGGTGCAGTCGGTGGTGGGTTCGGCGGGGATGGAGGCCTGGATTGAGCAGGTTTGCACGGAGTTGGGGGTGGAGTTGTCGGAGTGGCACGAACGCTTACAACAGCGGTTGTTTGGGGTGACGCGGCGATCGCTGGCCGATGATTTACGCTTGTTGGTGGAGTTGGGGTTGTTACGGCGGCGGGGTCATAAGTTTGAGCCGTTGGAGAGGTTACCGGCATGGGTGACGGAAGCGGTGGCGAAGGCGTTACCCAGGGACCGTTCTGAGCGTCCGTCGGGTGGGATGATGGCCTCGGCAGAGGTGCTATTTGGTAATTTGGATTTTGCGAGTTTAGCGCAACGCTACGCTCAGCCAGTGGCGGGGGTACAGCGGTTTTTTGTCCATGTGGATTATGTGGTGCGCGATGGCCAGATTGACCAAGTTGAGGATGGTATTGAGGCCTTGTATCAACTCTGGCAACAGCCTCAAGTCCCGCCGGTGCGGTTGTTGTATCGCAGTTCGCGGCTGCGGACATCGCGCTCTTGTGTGGTGTATCCGGTCTGTTGTTATTATATGCGGCGATCGATTTATCTCTGCGGTTTTGGCCAAACGCCCACGGGGCAAGGGCAGTGGTACAATTTCCGCTTAGATCATATTGAGGCGTTGGAAGCCTTGAGTTGGGATTCGCAGGAGTTGCCTTTTTTCTTGCATCAGGCTGATCAGGAGCAGCGGTTACCGGTTCCCGATGAGATTCGCGCCGAGATGGAATCGGTGTGGGGGTTTGATTTTTATTTACCGGCTCGTCTCTTGATTTTGCGGTTTGAACGGCAGTTTCATGAGGGTTATGTTGCCCGAACGTTTCGCCATGAGACGTTTAAGCAGATTTCTTATGAGCAGGTTGAACGTCATATTCGAGAGTTGGCTGAGCCGGATGATCGGGAGCGGCTGTTGTCGGTGTGGCGATCGCGTTCCCCGGAGGATGCTTATTATCAGGCATTATACCGTCACGGGGATATCAATGTGCAGATGCGTCTGCGGGCCTGGCGACCGTTGGGTGAGGTCTTATTTCCGGGAGAGTTACGGGATGAGATGGCCCTGGAGGTGAAACAGGAGCATGGTTGGTATTTTGGGGATTAGGGAAGAGAGGCAAGAGGCAAGAGGCAAGAGGCAAAAGGCAAGAGGGGGGGCGTACCTTTATCGAAAAACTTGGGTTTAAAACCCCGTCCTTCTAGGACGGCTTTCTCTGATTCTCAATGTATTGCTTGAGAATCTCGACAGGTGCGCCACCAACGGATGACGCCAAATAGCTCGGACTCCACAAGGCATCTTTTTTGTATGGCTTTGGTAGGCTGGCTTGTCCGTATCTACGACTAGATACACCCTTAAGACTATTGACAATCTGAGAAACCGATAACTTCGGCGGATACTCAATAAGCGTGTGTATGTGGTCGCATTCGCCGTTAAACTCCAAAATTTCAAAATCCATTTTTCTGGCGACCGTGTAGAAGAACTTTTCGAGCAACACCAGACTCTCTTGAGTTA
>NZ_JAWOCL010000195.1:0-29890 GCF_046483825.1 Sodalinema sp. | reverse complement strand
AAATCAAATTAATCCCCCACTGATTTAGTACATCATGGATATCCAGGAAAGCATCCAGTGGACAAATGATCAAGTTCTCAAAAAGACTGGTAAGCATCTTGACTCGCTTCAGCGGACAATATTGGCGGGGGCTTTGGAACAGAAAACGTATCAACAGGTAGCGAAAGACTACCATTGTAGTAAAGACCACGCCAAAAGAGTTGCCTCTGACCTCTGGAAACTCTTGTCCGATGTGTTAGATGAAAATGTTAAAAAATCAAATGTAAAGTCGATCCTAGAACATATAGAATTTCGTCATATCTCAAATTGGGGATCTGACTCTACGCAGATATTTGGAAATATTAATATCTGTAGCGACATCTATCCGAATCCTGAAGAAGTACGAGATAAATCGCATTCTCAGGCTGATTACGAATCACAACTTCACCACGATCTCAGCGAAGCCCCAGAACCCAAGTCCCTCCGTCATCGAACTGAGGAACTTGCGACTCTCGAAAAATGGATTATTGGCGAACATCACCGCCTAATTGCTATTACCGGATTATCGGGTATGGGTAAAACTATGCTTGTCAGACAACTGGTTGAAAACATAAAAGACAACTTTGATCGTATTCTTTGGCGATCGCACCGAAAATATGTTAATTCTGATGCCTTGGAAACTGATATAGCGCAATTCCTATTTTTAACAGAAAATCCAAAAAACTCATCTATATCTAAATTCATCAAAACCCGGAATCTAATTATAGATTATCTCCGAACACACCGCTGCTTAATTATTCTTGACGATTTGCAAGAAACTTTATGTCCTCGCGAATTAGTTGGACATTACTGCCCAGGCTATGATAATTATAATCAACTAATTAAAGAATTTGGACAATCAGAACATCAGAGTTGTGTAATTCTTCTGGGTTGGGAACAACCCCCTGAACTTGCAATCCTAGAAAACAAAAATAACTATTGTAAAACCTTACATTTGGAAGGTTTAGATAATCAATGTGCAACTGAAATTTTAGAAAACCAAAATCTCAAAGATAAACAGCAGTGGTCAAAACTAATTAGACTATATAGCGGCAATCCTTTATGGCTAAATCTAATATCTACAACAATACTTGACTTATTTAATGGCAGTGTCTCTCAGTTTTTATCCTATTCTAATTTATTTTTAGGAGATGTAGAATCCATACTAAAGCAACATGACCTCCGGCTGTCTGAAACCGAAAAATTAGTGATAGTAGGGTTGGCACAAAATCATGGGATGGCTGATATTTCCAACAAGCCAATAAACAACATCTCGGATAGAGACTATCTGAAGGCATTGTCTTCTCTTAGAAAACGCAGCTTAATTGAAATACATACTGAAAAATCAAGCTCTATCGTAAAAATAGAGCCAGCCATTTTGGAATATTTTAAAAGTTGATTTCAGATTCCCCAGAAAAAAAGTTTTTGTACTGATATTCAGTCCAAACCTTCGTAAAATGAACGAGGTCTTCGTCAAACCTTTAACAGAGGCTAAACATCATGTTTCCCCATCAATGGATAGTTAGACAAATCCCCACACTCGCCTTGCCAATCCTGATGATAACGCTCCAGGACAGCCCAACCTACGCCCAAATTGTCCCAGACCAAACCTTAACCAACCCATCACAACTCTCCAACCAAGACAACCGGATTCAAATTGATGGCGGAACCGAAACAGGAGGGAATCTCTTTCACAGTTTTCAAGACTTTTCCATTCCCCAAAATATTCAAGTTCACTTTAACAACCCCGAGACCATTCAACGGATTATTACTCGCGTCACTGGGGCGAATCTTTCCCGCATTGACGGTGAACTCAGCGCTAATGGAAACGCCGATTTTATCCTCCTCAATCCCCAGGGTATCGAATTTGGGGAAAACGCCCGACTTTCCCTCGGTGGTGGGTTTCTGGCCACCACCGCTGAACAGATCCAATTTGCTGACGGGACGGTTTGGGGTTCTTCTCCCTCGGAGAATCCGGCGTTGTTGAGCGTCTCCGCCCCGGTGGGGGTACAGTTTGGTGAGACGCCTGGGGCGATTGTCAATCGCTCAGTCGCCGTTGATGAGGGGGGAACACTTGGGGGATTAGGGGAGGATTGGAGGCGTTGCGACTCTCTTTTCTCGGGGGAGAGGTGCGCTTTGAGGGCGGCCAGGCACGATCGCCCCTCTCGGTAGAATTAGCCAGTTTCGCCCCAGGGAGTTTTGCTCATCTCGATAGCCAGGGGCGCTTGAATGGCGAGACTCTGGGGGGATTCGGACCTATTGAACTGACGCAACAGGCGGGACTTGGCGGTGGGGCCATCCGGCTGCTGGGCGATCGCCTGCGGATGCGTGACGGGGCGCAACTTCTCTCAACGGATACCCCAATCGGTGCCGGTGCGATCGCCATCGAGATGCAAGACAGCGTCCATCTCCAAGGGGGGGCGCAAATTCTCACTCAAAATCGTCCCAATATCGAGATTCAAACAGGACACTTTCGCCTGGAGGATACCTCCCGCATCCTGGTTAATCAGGTCAGCGAAGGCGGCCAGGGAGGCGATATTCGTATCCAGGCCCGAGAGGCGATCGCCCTCAGTGGAGTCGGCTTTGAGCCATTTAACCTCTTCCTAGCTGCGATCGCCACCGGCCGCTTAGAAGCCGACGGAGACACCATTGGCGGCATCTTCTCCGTCACGAACGCTGGCCAGAGTGGCGATGTGGCCGTAACCACCCCCGGAGACTTCAGGGCTGAAAATGGCAGCATCGTCTTTATGCCCGTCTTGGGAACCGCTCAGGGGGGACAACTCAGCTTTGACATCGGCGGTTCCCTAGAGGTGACTGAATCAGCGTTAATCAATGCAACGACCCTCAATAGTCAAAGTCTTGGCGGCGATATCAACCTCTCCGCCCAATCCTTGCTCTTAGCCAATGGTTCCAACCTGTCCAATTTAACCCTAGGAGATGGCCCAGCCGGGGATATTACGATTCAAACCCGAGAACGAGTGGAAGTGGTCGAGTCGCGGCCCGATGCCTTTGTTCCTACGGGGATTTTCAATAACTCCCTCTTTGGAACCGGGCCGGCTGGAGATATCACCATTACCACCCGCCATCTCATCAATCGTCGTGGCGGCTTGATTACCTCCAACACCGGCGGAACCCTCGGCAGTGAATTGGTCACCCAAGGAGGACCTGGGGGCAATATCACCATCACCGCCACGGACTTAGTTGAGATTAGCGGGGTCTCGTCTGATGGCCGACTCACCAGTGGCCCCGGAACAACCACCTTTGGCGACTTTCCCTCGGGAAATTTAACTCTGAATACCCGCCGGTTAGAGATGGGTGATGGGGCCATTGTCTCGACAGCTACAGTGGGGGCGGGAGATGCGGGAACGCTGACCGTCAATGCTAATGAAATCGAGGTGTTTGGCCGATCGCCCATCACAGGATTACCGACGATTTTAGTCTCGTCCTCGGGACGGGAAGATTTACCGTTAACCGCCCGGGGCCAGGGTGGGGATTTACGCATCAGCAGCGATCGCCTCGTGGTGCGAGATGGGGCAGTTTTGGATGTTCGCAGTTTTGGCGAAGGTCGTGCCGGCCTATTACAGATTACGGCTGATGCCATTCTCCTTGATGGAGGCGGTAGCTTGAATGCTGCCACTGTGACGGGACTTGGCGGTAATATTGAGTTGCGATCGCAGACCCTGCAACTTCGCAATGGCAGTAGTATCAGCACCAACGCCGGTAGCAGTGATGGGGGCAATATCCGCCTTGATACTGCTACCCTGGTGGCCTTGGAAAACAGTGATATCACCGCCAACGCTTTAGAAGGACGGGGAGGCCGCGTCAGCATCACCGCTGAGGGGATTTTCGGCACTGAGTTTCGCCAGATGCAAACCGCTGAGAGTGATATTACGGCCACGTCGGCGTTGGGGGCGGAGTTTAGTGGCGTGGTGGAGATTAACACCCCCGATGTCGATAGTGCGGGGGGCCTGGTTGAACTGGAGACGGACACCACCGACCCCAGTGAGCAAATTGTCCGCGATTGTGCTGGCCAGGATAATCGTTTTAGTCTCACGGGACGGGGTGGACTTCCTGAAGACCCTCACCGGGGTCTGGGGACTCGCCTCGGTTGGTTTGATGACCGGGATTGGCGATCGCTCAGCAGACCATCTCCCGCGACCTCCTCCAGTCCAGAACCCGCCCCAGTCGCCACTTCGCCACTCCAGGAGGCGACAACTTGGGTCAGATTGGCCAATGGTCAGGTTTCACTACGGGCCAATGGACCAACCTCAGCCCTCTTTTTAGACTGTGGCGTGGTCAGCGACGCTGATAGATAAGCTGCCCCTCAATTTGAGCCACTTGTTCATAGTGATTCGTGAGTTCTTGATCGATGAAGTTCTTGACAGATTGCATTTTTCCTGATAATAAATAGCTCACAAATCGCTCTTTAACCACAAATTTAGGTTCAGCGGCGAACACTTTAGCAATTTCCGATTCAGGAGAACTTCCTACGCCATAGATTACATCTAAGATATACTCTCGGGACAGGTTGGAGGGATGGGTTGTCGCTGGGGTTAGGGGCTGAGATCCGATGAGCCAATAGACAATATGATCGCTCATCATGTAAATTGGTTCATCTTCAGCCTCTTGTTCCCGGAAATAGGCGGCGATGTCATAGGCGGGGCCAACCTCTAGGGGATCTCCAGCTAGAAGGCGATCGCCCACGATGCGATATTCTGTAAGAATAGGAGTTAAGGAAGTCAGCAAAAGGACAAGTATTAGACCAAACAGGACTCGGTCTAAGAGAAGGGTTCGGGATATTTTTTGCCATAAAATAGCAACCCCCAACCCTAAGCAGGGGACGAGTTGAATTAAGTAATGTTGATAGGCTGCTCCAGTTTCTAGGATGGATACGAAAATACTAATGGTCAGTAATCCTAGGGCGATCGCAGGATAAGAACGGCTATAAAATCGTTTGTTTTTTGGAAAAACAGCCAGAATGATGCCTAATGCTCCTCCCAGCCAAAGAACCAGAGTAATGCCAAAAATCATATCATTTTGACTACTATTGATTAGCCCATCTTTAAGCCGACTCAATATCTGTGGGCCTCCCAGTTGGCTATCTGAGTAATTCAAGGGAGCCACAATAACCGATAGCCACCAAAGTTTTGAATGTCCCGTGAGCCAGTACGGAAAAAAGGTTAGAAAACAGACGAGAAAACTCCCTAAACTATAGCTAACGGCTTGGCGCACCATTCGCGTCCAGTCGGGTAGATGTTGGAGTATAATATAAAAGCCAATAATTAGAACACTGTAGCCTAAATTTAAACGCATAAAGGCCGCCGTGGTCAGGAGAATTGCGATCGCAAAGGTTGCTTTTAAGCCCGGTTTTGGCCGCAGAAATAGCACCGCTAATGCTGCGGTGAGGGGAACGATCGCCACATGTTCACTCATAACCGCTTGGCCAGCCGATAAGACGCTGATTCCTAAAGCGGTGGCGATCGCACTCAGAAACGCCGCCGTTGCATGGGTGAAGGTTTTGGCACAAAAATAGACGAGAATCGCCACAATCATGACGCAAAGGGTTCCCGCAATGCGAATTGAGAGAATACTTTTGCCTAAGGTGAGGATAAACAGGGCATAAGCTACAAAAAGAAGGGGTGGTTTTAAGTCCCAAAGTTGGGTATAAGGAAGATGACCATCAAGAAGGGATTGCCCCATGAGAATGAAGGTGCTTTCATCCCAATTGATGACGGCTTCAAAGAAAAAGGGCAGACGAATCAACACGGTGATTACGGCGATTGCCGCCAGATAGAAACCATCCTGCTTGGTCAGATGCTTGCGGAGATCAGGGGGGGTCATCATCATAAAAATAAGACCTCAATCCAGACTTGAATCGACTTGATACCCCGTTGAGCATCAAGAGTGTAATTCAGAGCCAAAATAGGGCAACAATCTCTTAAATGTAGCTGATAAACTTCGTTGTGGGGGAGAAAGGGTCGCCAATTTATGGTAAAACAGCAACAGTTGTGGTGTTTACGGATGAAGGCGATCGCATGAGACGAGTATTTGTATCGGCTGGCCATGGAGGCTACGATGATGGGCAGATTGACCCAGGAAGCATCGCGGGTGACACAACCGAAGCCCAGGAGATGATTCTACTGCGCGATCGCCTCCTCAGCGCCCTCCAGGCCCGCAAAGTCACGGCCTTATCCATTCCCGATGACCTCAACCAAGACCAAACCATCGCCTGGATTAACAATCGCGCCCAAGCCAACGATGTGGCGATTCAACTCCATGCTAATGCAGCCCTGAACCCCGAGGCCCGAGGCACAACGGTGTATTACATCACCAACAACAACGAACGCCGCCTCGAAGCCGAACGCCTCCTACGCAGCTTACTGCAACAAGTCCCCCAATTTGCCAATCGCGGCGCCCGCCCCGACTCGATGACCGCAACGGGAAGTCTCCAATTCTGTCGGGCGGTGGCGGTTCCCTCCCTCTATATCGAGATTGGCTTTCTCACCAACCCCAGCGATCGCAGTTTAATCCAAAATCGCCGCCCCGCGATCGCCGCTGGCCTCGCCGATGGCCTCCTGGCTTGGGTGAATCGCGCCCCGGAATTTCCGCCGCCGGATGTCACCTACCCCACCATCAACATTCGCATCAATGGTCAACGCTATGGAGAACCGGGCCTCATTATTCATGGCAATTCCTATATTCCTATTGACTTAGCCGATGCGTTGGGAGTGGATTTAAGTCAAGCCGAATACGTGCGGCGAGTCTATTATCGAAATATCGTCTATGTTAAGGCGATCGACTTACGAGAATTTAATATCTCCGTCGGCTGGAACAATGACGATCGCGCCGTGGTTTTACGCTCGGCTATTCCCATTTGTCCGGGACATATTGACCGCATTATGGGAGTGGGAAATACCACAGAAACCCAAATGCAAGTGTTTCTAAAAAATGATAATTCGGACGCTTTAACCCAGTTTCCAGACTTAGCCAAACTCTATCGAGAAGAGGCCAGCATTGAGGGCGTTAATAGTGATATTGCTTTCGCCCAAATGTGTTTAGAAACGGATTTCCTGCGCTTTGGTCGTGGTGTGAGTGCCAGTCAAAACAACTTCGCAGGCTTAGGTGACGCCGCCGGAAGTTCCACCGGGGCAACCTTTTCTTCAGCCCGAGTTGGGGTTCGCGCTCATGTTCAGCATTTAAAAGCCTATGGCAGTGTTGAACCCTTGGTATTAGAGATTGTTGACCCACGTTTTCGCTTTATTTCCCGAGGAATTGCCCCCCTGGTTCAGCAACTTTCAGGACGCTGGACATCGGATCTCAATTATGGCGATCGCATTCTCGCCATTCTCCGCCAACTCTACGAATCCGCTGGCATTTTGTAAAAAACCTAGCCAGAAATTAGGGGCCATTATCCATCAAAAACGATTCCCGTCGGGCAAAATTCCGTAACCCACAAGCCTAAGTCCTCGTCAGGAATTTCCCGTTTAACATGGTCACACAGAGCCTGAGCCTGTTCAGGAGTTTCCGTCAGAGCAAACACCGTTGGCCCAGAACCGGACATCATGGCCCCGAGAACCTCGCCATCCGACATCACCTGGCGCAAATTAGCCACCGAGGGAAACTCCGGTAAGACTACTTTTTCTAAGTCGTTATAGAGCAGACGACCAATGTCGGCTTTATCGTGGTTCAACAACGCCGACATCATCGGGCCAGCGTGGAGAGAACGACGCCGCTGTTCTTGTTCACTCTCACCCGTCGCATAGGTATCGCAAAAGCGTTCCCGGAAGGTTTTATAGGCCCAGGGAGTGGAGACGGCCAAACTGCGATATTTGGCTAACACCACCGACAATCCTTCCATACTCGGTAGCGGGGTGATTTCCTCGCCACGACCACTAGCCAAGGCCGTTCCCCCACTGATGCAAAAGGGAATATCTGAGCCTAACTGCGCTCCTAATTCCCAGAGTTCGGGTTGGGTTAGACCGAGGTTCCACAGTAAGTTTATGCCCACGAGAACCGCCGCTGCGTCAGCCGAACCGCCCGCTAAGCCGGCGGCGATGGGAATCATTTTGTTCAGACGAATATCAACGCCCCCGAGGGTATGATATCGGTCGGGGTATTGCTGGGCCATCAACTCCGCCGCACGTAGGGCCAGGTTGCTGCGATCGCTCGGGACTCCCGGTGTATTACAGTGGACTCGGAACGCTTCGAGTCCGTTGGCCCGTAACTCCAGGCGATCGCACAGAGCCACACTCTGCATGACCATGGCCAGCTCGTGATAGCCGTCGGGGCGATCGCCGATAATCTCTAAATGTAGGTTAATCTTGGCAGGGGCGGAGAGGGTGCAACGTTCCATGAATTTGGCTCAACGGTGGATAGAACCACAAGTACCATTGATCAAGTTATCCTAGAAGGAGGATTTTGGGGAGATGGCCATGCGTCAACATCGATTTACAGCTTTGGGCTTGGCCCTAGCCCTGGTGCTAGGAGCTTGTGGCCCAGACGAACAAGACTTCAGCGCCCCTGACCCCGATGAGACTCCAGTGGCTGAACAAGCTCCCACTGATGCACCAGCTGATGCACCGGACAATGGAGAGGAGGAAATTCCTGAAGCTGAACCCTTTGAATCCCCGCTTGTGGAAGAAGACGAGGAGACAGCAGCGGCCCCGAGTGGCTTAATCTCCTCGACCAACCCCCAAGAGCGCGGCCGTCAAGCTCAACGGAATTTAGATGCGGGTCGTGAAGACGGGGCTGACCCTTTTGGCATTTTACCCGTAGAAGTGTCCCGCAGTCAGCGACAAGCCGAAAACGTCCCCCCACAAGTCCCTGAAGAATCAGAACCAGGCGCAACCGATACCGCTAACGGAGGGAGAACAGGCAACGGTGAGGGGACAGATGGTGACGGGAGGGGACTTTCCCCGGAGAGGACTCGAGAAGATGCTGAAACGCCGGATGGAATTGCTGCTGGCCCCCCACTTCCCCCTTTAACTGGACAAACGATGGAGTCACTTCCGGATATCAATCCAGGCGACTTTCAAATTCCTGCCCTGCGTCCTTCGCGAAGTGTCAGAGCTGAAGATTTGGATACCGACGAGATCCCGATGGCTGAGGAACCCGGTGAAGACAGTGAAAGCTCTGAACCGATGCCTGAGCCGACTCCCCCCCCTCCAGAGATCGATTTGGCACAGGGAACTGAGGTTACGGGTGTAATCGAGGTAGGCGGCGATGTTCAGGTCATTTTACAAACTCCCGGTTCTGCTTTTAGTCGTTATGTTCGTGTTGGAGATACCATCGCAAATGGGGAAGTCCGCGTAGTTCGAGTTGAACGTCTAGGCGGTGAGCCATTAGTGATTTTGGAACAAAACGGCGTAGAGGTGGCTCGGGGTATAGGTGAACCGGCGATTGAGGGGGAGGATGAAACCATGACTAACTGGGTCGGTTCCCGTTAGAGATTTCCAAGCTATCAGCTAGTCCGGTTTTTAATCCAGTATTAACACTGAACTGATAACGATTCACTGATACTATTCACTCAATCATGAACAAGCTTAGTGCAGTTCTGACACCACTTCTGGGCTTCAGTCTCTGGATTGGGGTTCTACCCTTGAGGGGACAAGCTCAAGAGGACATCCGTGACCCGCAATGTGATCCAGCGTTCTTGTTAGATACAGGTTCGGGCTACGGTCGTTGTAATTATGGAGAAGGACGCAGTTATATCGGTTCGTTCAGTGATTTTTTACCCAATGGACGAGGTATTCTCACGTTGGTTGATGGAACTCGCTATGAAGGAGAGTTTAAGGACGGTTTACCCGATGGTAGGGGTCGTTTGATTCGTCCCGATGACTCTCGCTATGAGGGAATATTCAGAGAAGGAGCGATCCGAGAAGGAACGGCATTTTACACCAATGGAGATCGCTATGAAGGTTCTTTTTCGGGGGTACCACGGACAGAGAACGTGACGACTCTAGTCCCCGTGGGAACAACCTTACAAGGGGAACCTATTTTAGAAACGGAACAAGTTGAACGAATCTTTTTTAGTAGTCAGCCTGATGGAGATGGCCGCTATGTTTTCGCCAATGGCAATCGCTTTGAAGGGGAGTTTTTTGCTGGACAACCCTTTGGACGAGGAACGTTTCGCCATTCCACGGGAACCACTTGCACAGGTTTTTTCTACACCACCAATTTTGATGCCAACAATGCGACCTGTACCTATGGTGATGGCCGTCGCTATGTCGGAGAACTACGACAGGGACGACCTCATGGCACAGGTACGATGAGGTTTCCCGATGGACGACAGGTGGTCGGAGCGTTTCGCGATGGTCAACCGGTCAGTTTCAGCGGTTATAACTAATTCCTCTCCCGCTTCGGGTTAAGCCAAGCTGGCCTCGCCAGTTTCCCCCTCTCTCGAACCCGTCGAGAGAGGGGGAAAACCTGAGGTCAAACTTAGTGGAACTGAGGACTGTGACGAATTAAGCCCATGAACTCTTGGCGAGTCCGTGCGTCATCCGCAAACACGCCTCGCATGGCGCTGGTGGTCGTCCAGGAACCGGGTTTTTGCACCCCACGCATGACCATGCACATATGGGTGGCTTCGATGACAACGGCCACGCCTTGGGGTTTGAGAACCTCTTGTAAGGCGTCGGCGATTTGTCCCGTCAGACGCTCTTGAACCTGGAGACGACGGGCAAACATTTCACAAATGCGGGCAATTTTAGACAGGCCAATCACTTTCCCGTTGGGGATGTAGGCGACATGAGCATGGCCGATAATGGGCAACATATGATGTTCACAGGTGCTAAATAACGTGATGTCGCGCACCAAAACCATCTCATGGGAGTTTTCATTGAAGATGGCACCGTTGAGCAGTTCTTCGAGGGATTGGTCGTAGCCAGAAGTGAGGAATTGCCAGGCTTTGCTGACTCGTTTGGGGGTGTCTCGTAATCCTTCGCGATCGGGATCTTCTCCGAGTTCTGTTAGCAGGGTGCGGATTGAGTTACGCATTTCCTGGTCAGAAACGGTTGTATGTCCGTTGGTTTCGAGTTGTTTTTCAAGTCGATCTGTACCGATGAGTTCAGAGGGATTGGATAGTGTCATTAGGCTGTTGAAAATCAGTATCTGTGAGGAAATCGGACGTTAGATTCGGTCTTAGCAAGGCGGCAAAAAAAAGCATTGCTGAGTTGGGCAGTTAATTAACTGCTGTTGAATCTAGGAAACATGGATGTTTCTCCAAAAACGCGAGTGAATTCGCAACGAAAATTAACCATGAATGGTCAAGTTAGAGGCTCGCAACCCTGACATGGCAGGGAGCAGAACTATTTTTGTTAACTGAGTTTCTTGAAAAAATGCCACTTGCTCTGAATACCGCATCGGACAGGCGATCGCTTGAGACTCGATAAAATTCGCTAGATAGATCGAGTGCGATCGCAGACAAAGGAGACGGTTTTAAAAGCATGGGCAAAGGCAATAGCTGTCCCGATTTTGCTAGAGTTCCCGAGGGTTTAGGTTAGATTGGCTGAAGTTGCCGTGGCGCATCAAAACCCGATTTTGAAAACCCATGACAACCGAACAGAATCGTAAATCACCTTCACGATTCTAACATCTTTTTCAGGCGATCGCCGAGATTTTGCCTAATATCTTTAAATTTTCGTCAATCTGAAACTGACAGACAACTGACGAACAAAGACTTAGGTGGCTTCAATACTTTTAATATCGACAGATCCGAGATCACTCTCATTCGCCGCCAAAACTAAGGCCTTTTGTTTCATCGTTTTGAAAATGTTGTAAAAGCCATTGGCACGAGAGGGGGTTAAACTCGCCTGTAAGCCCGTCTCCTGAATAAAATCCGGGGCCAGCTTAACAATTTCTTCAGGACTTAAGCCTTCAGTCCCCCGAATCAGGAACGCCAGCAGTCCCTTCGTCAACTGAGCATCCGAATCCCCATTAAAACAAACCTTTCCGGCGTCATCGAGCTGTGCGGTGATATAAACCTGAGACACACAGCCCTTAACCTTATTTTCAGGGATTTTCTCAGCTTCAGGCATCTCAGGCAGCTTTTTCGCCAACCAGAGCAATTGCTCATAACGCCGTTTGGGGTCAGAGGCTCGCTGGAACCGTCGAACCATCTTGTCCAGTTCTGGGGGAAGTTGAGGAGTCGTCATCGTCAAATCTTCGAGGTCAAATCTTCGAGGTCAAATCTTCGAGGAGGCTATTCGCGGTCAGGGATCAAAACAGAGGTCAAGCATCGGGGCGGACACCTCAACAGCCAGGTTGAGATAGCCAGCCCCCATCGGACAGGGAAGAGTCAGACCCCTAAACCTCAAACCAGAAGTAACTTCGTTTTTTCCTGAGTGGGAGTTCCCTGGCGATCGCCGCCCATGGTTCCATAGAGTTCACAGGAGTTATTGGGGCTTTCATACAGGCGTAACTTCTCCAAGCTCAAACCGAGTTCTCGCAGGGGTTCGAGGAGCAGATTCCGAATATAAATCGCAATATTCTCAGCCGTCGGAACCACCGTCTCAAAATGAGGAATATCTTTATTAAGGAAGCGATGATCGAGCGGCTCAATCACCACCTCTTGAATTAAATGACGTAACGCCCCTAACTCCACCACCATCCCCGTGCGGGGATGAACCTCCCCACAGACAGTCACATCCAGATGATAGTTATGACCATGGCCATGAGGACGAGCGCATTTGCCATAAACACCACAATTGGTCGTATAATCCAGGTCTGGACGAGCAAGGCGATGGGCCGCGCTGAAATAGGTATTGACGGTCAGACGGGCTTGCATGGTATAAATTCTAAGCTTGTCGGGCAAGATACAAAACTTTACTCAATATTATCTCACGGGGCCGGGAATTCGGGGAAGAGAAATTCTCAGGTTCAGAGTTTTTCCTGGGCGATCGCCGGTCATTTTCGCCCCCCAGCAGCGCCCGAGACCCTATCCCTGAGGTGAATCCGCCGCATCTGGCGCAGAGTCAGCCCAGAGCAAATCGCGTCGATAAAGCGGCTAAATCAAGACAAGGCGACTCCTCAAGCGATCGCACCCGAACAGGTGGCCGTATCATTTGGGTAGGCGATCGCCCCAACCGGTCAACCCAACCCAACAAACGCCCCCTCGCTCCACCTGTTCCGAGCCATACTCCTCAACCATGTCCGACCTCGACCTAAACCAGCTTTTTCCCTTTCCCCTCGACGACTTTCAACACGAGGCGATCGCCGCCCTCAACGCCGGCCAATCCGCGATCGTCTGCGCCCCCACCGGGTCCGGCAAAACCCTCATCGGCGAATATGCCATCTACCGCGCCCTCACCAACCAGCAGCGCGTCTTCTACACCACCCCCCTCAAAGCCCTCTCCAACCAAAAACTTCGAGACTTCCAAGAGCAATTTGGTCATCCCAACGTCGGACTCCTCACCGGCGACCTCTCCTTCAACCGCGATGCCCCCATCATCGTCATGACCACCGAGATCTTCCGTAACATGCTCTACGGAACCCGCATCGGCGAAGTCGGAACCTCCATCCAGGGCGTACAAACCGTCGTCCTCGATGAATGTCACTACATGAACGATCGCCAACGCGGAACCGTCTGGGAAGAATCCATCATCTACTGTCCCCCCGAAATCCAACTCGTGGGCCTCTCCGCCACCGTCGCCAACAGCGACCAACTCACCGATTGGATTAGCCAAGTCCACGGTCCCACCGCACGCATCTATTCCGAACATCGCCCCGTTCCCCTACAATTCCTCTTCTGTAACCGCAAAGGCGTCTTTCCCCTCCTCAACTCAGACAACACACTCAACAACCGCCTCAAACCACGCCGGGGCAGCCAAAACCGCCGCCGTAGCCGTCGTGACGGCCTCGCCATCAGCTACGTCGTCTCCCAACTGCGCAAACGGGAGATGTTGCCGGCCATTTACTTTATCTTTAGCCGTCGGGGCTGCGATCGCTCCGTCAAAGACATCGGCACCCTCAGCCTCGTCAACGACAGCGAAGCCGCCCAACTCAAAACCACCATCGACGAATTTTTGCGACAAAACCCCGACGCCGGCCGCGAAGGACAAGTCGAACCCCTCTACCGAGGCATCGCCGCCCACCACGCCGGCATCCTACCCGCCTGGAAAGGCCTCGTCGAACAACTCTTCCAACGAGGACTGATTAAAGTCGTCTTCGCCACCGAAACCCTCGCCGCCGGCATCAATATGCCCGCCCGCACCACCGTCATCTCCAGCCTGTCCAAACGCACCGATCGCGGCCATCGCCTCCTCACCGCCTCCGAATTCCTACAAATGGCCGGACGGGCCGGACGGCGAGGCATGGACGAACAAGGCTATGTCGTGACCCTAGACACCCCCTTTGAAGGGGCCGTCGAAGCCGCCAACCTGGCCACCTCCAAAGCCGATCCCCTGGTGAGTCAATTCACCCCCAACTATGGGATGGTCCTCAACCTGCTGCAAACCCACAGCCTCGACGAAGCCAAAGAACTCATCGAACGCAGCTTCGGGCAATATCTAGCGGGCCTCGGCCTACGACCCCAACAACAGGCCCTAAAAGACCTCGACGCCGAAATTACCGCCGCCCAAAGCAAATTTGAACAAGTTGACCCCGAATACCTAAATAGCTACGAAAAACTCCAAGAACGGCTCAAAGAAGAACGCCGCATCCTCAAAACCCTGCAACAACAGGCCGGCGAAGTACAAAATAAATCCCTCACCGTCGCCCTACAATTCGCCGTCGCCGGGAGCATCGTGCAACTCAAAGGCGCCAACGTGCCAGTCTCCGAGCCTCTCAACGCCGTCTTAGTGACCAAACGACCGGGACCCGGCAAAGCCCCTTATCTCATCTGTCTCGGGGCAAATAACCGCTGGTACGTCGTCACCACCAAAGACGTGGTGAGTCTGCGGGGAGAATTTCCCCGGTTAGAGGCCGTAGACTCCCTCACCCCGCCCCCTGAGATGCCGCCCAAACCCGGACAAACCCGAAACGGCAACCCAGACACCGAAGCCGTCGCCGCCCAAATTCCCGCCCTAGCGGCCCCAGACATTCCCCCAGAAGTGCAAGAATGGCAAGACCGGGTAGCCGAGATTACCGCCGAACTCGAACGCCATCCCCTGAATGAATTTGGCAATCCCGGAACCCTCATCAAACGGGCTAAACGCCTGGCCCGTCTGCAACGACAACGGCAAGAACGCGAAGAAACTATCCGTGTCAACCTGGCTCGTCACTGGGAGGACTTTCTCGATCTCATCGATATCCTAATTGAGTTTGACTGCTTAGATGGCCTCTCCATGAAACCCACCCGTTTGGGAGAATCCATTGCGGCTGTACGGGGAGACAATGAACTGTGGTTAGGCTTAGCCATCACCAGCGGCCAATTCGATCGCCTGACGCCGGAACAGTTCGCCGCCGCCTGTGCAGCCCTCGTCATGGAAGTGCGTGCCGATACCTGGACCCGCTACAGCATCACCCCAGAAGTCGAAGAAGCGTTAGGGGGATTACGGGGGTTACGCCGCAACGTCATTCAGATTCAATGGCGCTATCAGGTGGCGTTCCCGGTGTGGTTAGAATGGGACGCGCTGGGGTTAGTGGAATACTGGGCCTATGGGGTGGAATGGACGGAACTGTGCGAAAACACCAGCCTCGATGAAGGAGATATTGTCCGCATTTTACGGCGAACGCTCGATTTTCTCTCTCAGATTCCCCATATTCCTCATGTCAGTCCAGAACTGCGTCGTTTGGCCTGGGATGCGAGTGAGTTGATTAATCGTTTTCCGGTTCGCGATGAGGTTTAGGGGAGAGGGAACACCGGACCGGGGAACCGGGTGAAGCTACCCCTAGGTCTTCGGATGGAGGGGATGGCTGTTGCCCCGACAGCCATCTGTTGCCCGATTTTTCAATGTTTTCAATGTTAGGCGGGGGGCGCACTATCCCGATTAGAGCAGCCGGCTACGGGTCAAGATATACGGTAAACTCGGGGTCGTCAGGGACAAAAAACCGTCGATGCGTTTATACTATTATTTAGGCTGGTAATCTGGGACTGGAACCCTGGCGATCGCCTGAGAAATTAGCAAGTTTAGATAAAGGTTATCTAGGAGTTAAATCTAATGGATGAAATCATTAGAAAACTAGCAGGTGTCGGCTTACCAGCGGTAATTCTCCTAATTACCATGGCGACAACAGGGTTGACTGGAGCCGCTGCCATAACGGCTGCCTTGGCAATGTTAGGACCGGGTGGAATGATTGGCGGAATTGTCTTTTTAGGAATTATCGGACTAGCATCAGACGCATTAGCTAAGTATGGTTTAGAGTCGGTTTTGGTTGAGATTTATAAGACACGTCTGCAAGATGGAGAATCTAGCTCCAATCTCTACAAAGAAATTGCTTGGCTGCCCATTTCGGATGAGCTGAAGTTGGTTTTAAAGGATAAAATCGCTCGTGATTCTGGGTGAAATTAAGGGGTCTTCTGGATCTACGGTGGGATTTGTTACAGAATATACAAAATTGTAGTAGTAGGGGCGAAAAATTTTTCGCTCCTACAGTAACGGGTGTAATCTGCCATAAATTTTCCTTATCACCCTAAACCCAGAAGACCCAAATTAAGATTCAGTTCAATGACTTTCTAGAATTGCGATCGCAGTTTGTCCACTGTTATTATTGAGCCGTAGGGCATAGTGTTCGTCCAATCCAGTAAATGTTGTTTTATCTTTGGCTATTTGATTTGATAAACATAAGCATCCTCAATCAGTATTCGATCAACCATATTATTGACAATCCGTCTTCCTGAAAAATCTAAATTAAATTGACATTGCAACTGACGCAGCCCTTCAATCAATTCATATTGAGGACTAACCGCAACAAGAGAAGTCCAATCAATTTTTAATGCTGGTTCTACGTTATGAAATACCGTTAGAATTTCCTCATAGGCTTTCAACATCCCATGAGTATCACAGAGTGGTGACGTGAGCATGAGTTGCCAAAACTCCCGTTCTGAGTCGTAAATCCAGAGTCCTGAATCTATCGAAAGTCCAGCTTCATTTAGGGCATCAAGAAGGCGTTTTCCCTCTTCTATTTCGTAACCTACCAATGTTGCTGTAGCCATTGCAAAACTCCATAATTCGGATTAGTGATTGACTCGTAAATATCGAGGGCTGTTTGTCGGTCATGTCTTTCATATCGGCTTTCTTCCGTCCAACGTCGGACGGTTAACCACCTTGCCTCAAAGCTAGGATTTCCCCTATATTGCCTTAGGTCAGTTTCTAAATTTGCAACTTTCACCAACTTGACCAAATTGTGGTTGTAACTGTTTAAAACTGTTTTTTTGTCAGGAAAATCATACTCTTTTGTTTGTTTAGCAATACAAGCCTTCAACGCATATTCAACGATGTAGCCGCTCAGGTAGTAAGCCCCCGAGTACTGGTGGTTATCGAGCAAAACCTCGACTTCATTTTGTCGAATATCTGCTAATTGTTGTAAATCTTGCCTGTTCAAAAGACGATTAATCTCAGTCTACACCAACATATCTCAGTATTTTACCAACGATTTTAGTGATTTTGCGATTTTCTTAATAAAGTATTACGTTTTCAATAAAGTATTACGTTTTCAGAGTGCTCCTCCTTCACAAAACCGAACCAATTCGCTACCCTTGACGGTAGAACAGCGTTATACTTCAAACTTGAAACCTCGATTTTTCTATCGATGACATCCTTAACAAACCCGATAAGCAGGTTGAAACGTAGGTTTAACTGGAGGTAATGGCTTCCCTTCCAAACGACTCGACTCAACCAGCAGTTCCAACACGTCCTGAGCATTTTTAAAGGCGTCTTCATAGCTATCACCATGAGTGACAGGCTGCATGACTTCTTCAAAGTCAGGTAAGAAGACAACGAAGCAGTCGTCGAGTTCTGACCATTGAATTACAATCGTATATCTCATAAAATCATTCTTATTTTTGGTTTTTCTTTAATAGTTTTAAGGCTTCAGACACTTGTTTTTCTTGATAGTGCTTTGCATCTTTTCCATCATTACCAAAAATAATTAGAATCACAGAGAAACTAGGATGCTTCCATTGAGTATGGCTTCCTTTTGCAGAAACCTTGACAAAACCTGATTTAGCCAGTGACTTTTTCAAGTCTCGAATCTTCTAGGGCATTCTTTGATATAGTTTACGGGCATATAGCTGGGCTGTTTAAACAGTTATGACCTACGCCACCATTCTAACAACCCGAGGGGGTGAGAAACCGAGTGTCTTCAAGACACCCGGTTTCTAGGAGTCGCCCCGGGGTGACTTACTTCGCCCCAGCCGGCATTCCTAAGATATCCTCAATCTTCGGCATATCCTCGATGGGAATCACGCGCCCCTCATCCTCAAAGCCAACCAGCTCATTGAAGTTGAGATAGCGGTACAACTCATCCGCGAAGGGGTCGATTTTATCCTTCATAATCTCCAGATATTCCTCCTTCGTGGGAATGCGGCCGAGCAGCGCACAAACCGCCGCTAACTCCGCCGAACCCAGATAGACTCGCGCCCCTTTACCCATACGGTTGTTGAAATTACGAGTCGAGGTGGAGAAGACCGTGGCCTCATCTTCAACTCGGGCCTGGTTCCCCATACAGAGAGAACATCCCGGCATCTCCGTGCGCGCACCTGCCGCCGCGAAGATACCATAGACGCCTTCCTCGCGTAATTGCTTCTCATCCATGCGCGTGGGAGGACAAATCCAGAGCCGCACTTTCACCGGGCCAGCCCCTTCCAACACCTTCGCCGCAGCCCGATAATGGCCAATGTTGGTCATACAAGAGCCGATGAAGACCTCATCAATCTTGTCATTGCTACATTCAGACATCAACTTGACATTGTCCGGGTCATTGGGGGCGGCGACAATGGGTTCGGTAATCTCGCTGAGGTTCACCTCTAGGGTGTCCGCATACTCAGCATCCTTATCCGCCGACATTAACTCAGGATTGGCTAACCACTCCTCCATCTTGGCCGCACGACGCATCAGAGTACGCGCATCCTGATAGCCGCGAGCGACCATGTTTTTCAACAGCGCCACGTTAGAACGGAGATACTCGGAAATGGTCTCAGTCCCTAACTTAATGGTGCAACCGGAACAAGACCGCTCCGCCGTTGCATCGGTCAACTCAAAGGCTTGCTCGACTTTCAAATCAGGCAATCCTTCCATTTCCATAATCCGCCCAGCGAAGAGGTTTTTCTTGTTCTCTTTGCCGACGGTCAGTTTCCCATCCTGAATCGCCACCCAGGGAATAGCGTTGACGATATCCCGCAGGGTCACACCGGGCTGTAGCTCGCCAGTGAAGCGTACTAACACGGATTCTGGCATATCCAAGGGCATCACCCCTAACGCCGCCGCGAAGGCCACCAACCCTGAGCCAGCGGGGAAGGAAATCCCCAAGGGAAAACGGGTGTGGGAGTCGCCGCCGGTTCCGACGGTATCCGGTAATAGCATCCGGTTAAGCCAGGAGTGGATGATGCCATCTCCTGGACGTAGGGAGACGCCGCCACGGGTGGAGAAGAAGTCGGGCAAGTCCCGGTGGGTGTTGATGTCCACTGGCTTGGGATAGGCGGCGGTGTGGCAGAAGGTTTGTAGGGTGAGGTCGGCGGAGAAGCCGAGACAGGCGAGTTCCTTGAGTTCGTCGCGAGTCATGGGGCCGGTGGTGTCCTGGGACCCCACGGTGGTCATGACGGGTTCGCAGGAGGTTCCGGGACGCACGCCGGGAAGTCCGCAGGCTTGGCCGACCATTTTCTGGGCCAGGGTGAAGCCTTTGTTGCTGATTTCGGGGATTTCGGGACGGGCGAAGAGGTCGGTAATGTCGAGGCCCAAGGCTTCGCGGGTTTTGTCGGTGAGACTGCGACCAATCAATAGGGGAATCCGTCCGCCGGCCCGCACTTCGTCGAGGATGGTGTTGGGTTTGACGGTGAAGGTGGTCAGGAGTTCACCGTTTTTGGTGATTTCGCCTTTGTAGGGATGGATGGTGATGATATCCCCGGTTTCCATTTGGGTGACGTCGCACTCGATGGGGAAGCCACCGGAGTCTTCGGCGGTGTTGAAGAAAATCGGGGCGATACTGCCACCGAGGATGAAGCCGCCGGAGCGTTTGTTGGGGACGTAGGGGATGTCATGACCGATATGCCATAACAGGGAGTTGATGGCGGATTTACGGGAGGAACCGGTTCCGACGACATCGCCGACGTAGGCCACGGGATGGCCGTTTTCTTTGAGTTTGGCGATGGTTTCAATCCCCTCGGGCATGAGAGACTCCAGCATGGAGAGGGCGTGGAGGGGAATGTCGGGCCGGGTGGTGGCGTGGGGGGCTGGGGAGAGGTCGTCGGTGTTGGTTTCTCCGGGAACTTTGAAGACGGTGACGGTGATGGCTTCGGGAACTTTGGGTTTGTCGAGGAACCAAGCACCGTTGGACCAGGCATCGACGACTTGTTTGGCGTAGGGGTTAATGTCAGAGAGGGCTAGAACGTCGTTGAAGGCGTCGAAGACTAGCAGGGTGGTACTGAGGGCGGTTGCAGCGGCGGCGGCCAGGTTGCTGTCGCGGGATTTGAGCAGTTCGACGAGGGACTGCACGTTGTAGCCACCCACCATGGTTCCTAGGAGGGAGATGGCGCCCTGATGGGAGATGAGGGGACAGTCGATTTCTCCTTTGGCGATCGCGGTGAGGAAGCCGGCTTTGACGTAGGCGGCTTCGTCTACACCGGGGGGAATGCGATCGCGCAAGAGGAGCATCAGGAACCCTTCTTCGCCCTCGGGAGGGTTTTTGAGGAGTTCACAGAGTTCTGAGGTTTGTTCGGCGGTTAGGGGAAGGGGGGGGATGCCCAGGGCTTCCCGTTCGGCGGCGTGTTGGCGATATGCGTCTAACATTCGGTTGGGTTCTCCTTATAGTTCAAACGACAATACCCGTTTGATGCGGTTGCAGCGGTCAACTTAGGGTAATGATTCTTAAAATCCTACGGTGAGTGGGGGGATGACCGCTAGGGTTTTGAGGGATTCTGTTTTCAAGGTAACGAATTTTGTTGGGGTTGGGATGGGCTAGATGTGGGGATGTCTTGACTTTCGCCACGGGAGGCGGAGGTGGGGGCGAGACCCCGTGTAACTACGGAGAGGGTTGACGGGATTGGGGTCTCTGGAGTCGGGTTTTGGCTTGACGACGGCAAAACCGCCGCTAAGATGGGGATAGTTGCTCCGTAAAAACTATGACAAGGTACATTGTTGTTAAGGGAACCTCCGGGATTGGCAATCGGGTTTTTGCGGTTGCAACGGGGATTTTATATGCTCAGTTGAGTGGCCGACAGTTGGTGGTGGATTGGCGGGATGGGAGTTATTCCAATACGGGAGAAAACTTGTTTTTTCGCTATTTTGATTGTCCGATAGCCAAGTCTGTTGATGTTTTGCCGGTGACGGATTCGATTTATCCGGCTGTTTGGCAACATCAACTTCATCGCTCTTTGGGGTCTCTTCGTAATGAGTTTGGATTGACTGGTTATGCGGATATGTCGTTTGATGTCTCCCGGCTCGATTATGAGGAAGATATCATTGTTTTGTCGGCTTATACTCACAAAATTCATGCCATGCGCCCTTTATTCACGGGCGATGCGATGGGGTTGGCACAGCTCACAGGGAGCGAAATCCTCAGCTCAATTCTACGGGAGAATATTTTCTTGAAAGAGGATATTTTTCACGAGGTTGAGAAATTTAAAAACGAGAATTTTGAGGGGCATATGATTGGTGTTCATATTCGGTATTCGGATATGAAAGTTCCCTTGCCGGAGGTTGAGTCATCTCTGCGATCGCTTGTGGGATCTGTTCAATCAAGATATCCTAAGTTCAAGATTTTTTTGGCAACAGATTCTCAAGATGTCTTGCTGTCTTTTCAGGATAAGTTTCCGAACGTCATTTCAATTAGCAAATGGTTTTCGACGTCGGGTAAACGACTGCATCAAAATCCCCAGGAATGCCAAGATTTGGTACAGAATGGAATTGAAGCGTTGATGGATTTGTATCTATTGGCGGCTTGTGATAGTTTGATTTTTGCTTCCCGTTCATCCTTTAGTTTTTTGGCGAGTCTTCTGATGACGAAGCCCAATCATCGATGCTATGATATTGACAGGAATAAATCCCTCATTAAGCGTGTTGAATTACGGCTTAAGCGGATGATCGGGGTCTAACGGTTGAGAGTGGTTAGATGATGATATATCAGATGATTTCGTTTTTTTTAACGGTGGTCATGATGGCCGGTGTCGGGGTGGCCTCTCGGGCGATCGCAGGCTCCAAAGTCAACATTGACTACGATTCTGAGTCTTTTGAGCAAGAGATCTCTCAGGGAGATATTCGTGTTCGCGTCGATTATCGGGCTGGAGAGCAGATGGACGATCGCCAACTGTACTATATTTTATATTACCAAGATGAAGCCCAGTTACAAGACACTCCTGAGTATCCAATGATGCGGGGTGAAGTCCGTTTTCAAGACTTAGATAATAATGGACCTCCAGAAGTCATCGTCGAAACCTACACGGGAGGCGCTCATTGTTGCACGGTTCACCAGATTTATCGTTGGACTGGACGTGAATTTGAGGAGTTTAGCCTCGGCCCCGCTGATGGTGGCGGTGGGAGGTTTCAAGACTTGGATAATGATGGAGATCTAGAATTTTTAACCTTTGACGGTGGATTTCTCTATCGATTTAGTTCCTATGCGGGTTCTTTTCCTCCGTCTAGGATTCTCTCGTTGGGCGATTCTGGTTTTGAGGATGTGACTCGTGAGTATCCCCAAAGACTGCGATCGCACGCCCAGGAAATGCGCTCCGTTGTGGAGGAACGAGATTATGAAATTAATGGTGTTTTAGCCGGATATGTAGCCCAAAAAATCTTGTTAGATGAATTTGAGGAAGCTTGGGCGTTTATGTTAGAGCATTATGACCGCCAAGAGGACTGGGGGCTAGATATTTATAATGAGGATGGCGAGGTGATTGGCCAACATCCTGACTTTCCCACGGCGTTACGCGCGTTCTTAGTGGAGTCTGGCTATTTAGAAGATTAGCCAGTTGCGGAAATCCGGTTAGGTTGAGTAATTTTTACGAAGAAGTATTGACAAAATAAAGTATTTATGATAGCGGGAGGATAGACCAGCCTAGGGATATTTTCCCACAGTTTGGAAGACCCTGTATCACTTGCTTAACTGTCTATCTTTTGCTGGCTTATTTTGTCATAGATAGCCGGAAATTCTCCGGTTTAGATAGCACTAGACTGAATGATAATCTATCATTGCATCTGGTGTTAATTATGGTTTGGCGACTCATTTCTCTCATCTCAGCCTTGGGGTTGGCGAGTGGTACTTGGATTTCGGGGGCGATCGCCCAGCCCACCCTTCACATTGATTCCGATACCCCTCCCTTTAGACAGCGTGAACTCCGTGACGGAAATATGCAAGTTTCCGTTCGCTACGACGGAAACCCTGACTTAGACAATCGTTATCACCGTAATAACTTACACTATCAAATCCGCTATCGTGAATGGACTCGGGAATTGATATTACGCGACAGTGCCCTCACCTTTTCCTGGGCGAATGTGATGCTAAAAGACGTAAACCAAAGCGGAACACCAGAAGTCATTATTACAACCTTTAGTGGCGGCGCTCATTGTTGCACAACTCATGACATTTATAGCTGGAATGGCGATTCCTTTGACAGCACTCGCCTCGATTGGCAACAATTGGGTGGTGGAACCTTTGAAGATATCAACGGTGATAGACAAGTTGAATACGTAACCGTTGATCAACGCTTCTTTTATGCCTTTAGTTCCTTTGCCGGTTCCTTTCCCCCCTCTCGTATTTTAAACTTCGAGGATGGAGAATTTCACGATGTTAGTCGCGAACATCGGCAGGAACTTCGTCAACGGGCTTGGCAGATGTATGTGACACTCCAAGAACGAAATCACGACGTGAACGGAGTATTAGCCGGGTACGTTGCCCAAAAAGCTCTGTTAGGAGAGTTTGCAGAGGGGTGGGAGTTTATGTTAGCCCATTATGACCCCGATGATGAATCGGGAATCTCGGGATACAACATTTATAACGATGAGGGAGACGTGATTGGCAAACATCCCGATTTCCCGACAGCGTTGCAGGCCTTTTTAATCAACTTGGGCTATATTGACGAATCGGATTTACCCTGTCGTTGTGGGGGGTAATACTGGCCACAACGACAGTTAGGTAATTAGAAACCCAGCAATTACGCCGCGTCTAAGGTACGTTTATAGGCTTCATCCAAAACTTCGCAAAGGGTGGGGTGAGTATGCACATTAAAGGCCAACTCACGCACCGATTGCCGATTGGCGATCGCATTCGCCGCCTCTTGAATCAAATCCGCCGCATGAATGCCGATAATATGAACCCCCAACAATTCCCCCGAATCCTTACGGTAGATAATCTTGGCAATCCCATCGGTTTCCGCTTCGGCGAGGGCTTTAGAATTAGCCTTGAAATAAGTGCGGGCGGTTCCCACCTCAAAGCCTTGCGACTCCCCTAACTCCTTAGCTTGGGGTTCCGTTAAGCCCACAAAACTGATTTCAGGATGAGTAAAGGCCGCCGCTGGGATACTGCGATAGTCTACCTGGCGATCGCGCCCCTGAATCGTCTCAACCACGGCAACCCCTTGCGCCGAAGCCGCATGAGCTAACATCATCTTACCCGTAGCATCACCAATGGCCCAGAGATGAGGAACCGGTTCCCCATCAGCGATAACTTGCAAATAATCATTCACCGGAATAAAGCCTCGGCGATCAGTTTCGACTCCCACCGCCTCTAAATTCAGCTTATTGGTAACGGGAATCCGCCCCGTCGCCACCAAACAAGCATCCACTTCCAAGACTTCGACGACGTCCTTAGATTGGGCATCCGTCAATTCAATCATCACCGGGGTTCCTGGGGTGACTTTCGTGGCGAAGACACCGGCGTAGGTTTCCACATCTCGGGCATCCAACAACACCCGCTTGGCGATTTTAGCAATATCAGGATCGAAGGTGGGCATAAGTTTGTCGAGGGCTTCGACCATGGTAATCTCCGAACCCAGGGCGGAATAGACATCGGCGAACTCCAAGCCAATGTAGCCACTGCCAATAATGGTAATCCAGGGCGGAACCGTCTCCAGTTTTAGGGCATCATCACTGGTAAAGACAGTTTTCCCATCGAGATCAATCCCAGGGGGAACAAAGGGAACCGAACCAGGGGCAAGAATGATATTCTCAGCACTGTAGGTTTTTTCCCCTTCCGGGGTTTCGACGCTTACTTTTTGCGCGGCGGCGACTTTACCCCAGCCTTGGATGATATCCACTCCGAGGCGTTTGAGGCTGTTCGTCATGTTGCTGCGAATGGTGTTTACCAAGTTATCGGCGTGATCGGCGATTCCTTGGCGATCGAATTGAACCTCTCCGACATGAACCCCCATCGATCGCAGGTGTTGGGTTTGACGCAGTTCCCGCACGCGCCCCGATGCGGCGAGGAGGGCTTTGGAGGGAATGCAGCCGCGATTGATGCAGGTTCCGCCCATTTCGGCGGCTTCAATGATGGCGGTGTTTAGCCCCTGGGCGACAGCATGAAGGGCTGCACCATGCCCCCCCACACCGGCACCAATAATAATGAGATCGTAATCAAACCCTTGACTCATGAGTAGTTTCTCTGTGCGTTTAGCCTTCCTATTTTCAACTGTGCGGGGGCAATCAGACAACTCCTCGCGAGAGGGGAGGAGATTGGGAGGGGAGAAAAAAGTTTGTTAGGATCGGCGAGATATGCCGCGATCGCCCGGTTGATTGTCTAAATTGGGTAGCCTAGTCTCGGCTGGGTAACGCCGAGACAGCGTTTGCCCCCTTGCTTCTTTCTCGACTTATGGAACCTAACACTCCCGATCGCCCGGATGCCGAACCCACGTTTGAGGAAACCCTCGAACAGTTGCGTAAAGCGATGAACAGCCATCCCAAAGACTCGGAGACATCCAAGGCGAAACCCGTGGAACCCCCCAGTGATATGCCAACGGATTTGGCGATCTGGGAGGATGCGATCGCCGATATTGAGCAATTTCTAGAATCGAAAAACCCCAATTCCCCCGATTCTGATTAAGGTGAAGTTTACCCCAGTCGTTGTCGTCTGACGTCAAAAGCCAACAAAGCGGCGGCGATCGCCACATTCAGGGATTCGGCGTTAGGGCTAATGGGTATGGTAACGCGCAGATCGGCCAGTTCCAACAAAGGCGACGATAATCCCGCCCCTTCATTTCCCAGCAAAATCAACGACGGCGGCTTCCAGTTCACATCCCAATAGGTGACGGGGCTATCTAAGCAGGTGGCCACCACTTGCACCCCCTGGGATTGATAGTCTTGTACCGTGTCGAGGAGGTTCTCACAGGGCGTCATGGGCATCTGAAACCAGGTTCCCGCCGAAGCCCGCAAGACTTTCGGGGAGGTGCGATCGACGCTATCCTCACTCAGCCATAGCCCATCGATCTCCGCCGCAACAGCGGTACGGATGAGAGTTCCCAAATTTCCCGGATCTTGCAGATGTTCCAGGGCAAATCCCACCCCGGAGGGTAACAATTGGGGGGGAGATGGGGGGTTTTGGGGGGCGGTGGCGATGACACCATCGGGGTTGACGGTGGTAGCGAGGGCGTTTAAGACATCCTCGCTGACAACTTCGGTGCGTTGGGCCTGAAGTTGCGTCAGCAGTTGCGGATGGCGATCGCCCCAGGCGGGGGTATAACAGAGAACATCGAGAGGATACTGATGGCGGTTGGCTTCTTCGATGAGGTGAGTTCCTTCGAGGAGGAATCGTTGCTGGAGTCGGCGCTGTTTGGTTTGGTGGAGTTTGCGCAGTTGCTTGATGAGGGGGTTTTGTAGGCTAGTGAGCATAATATCAGGGACTGACAGGGATATGGTTCTATCATCCCTGTTGTTGCCAACAGTCTTCGAGCCAATTTTTTAGAATGTCTGGTGCGGTTGTATATTGCCGCGTGACGCTCCAAATTTGCAATAACTGTGATGGTGTATCGACGGTTACATCGAGCGGCTGATAGGCGCGACAGTGACAGCAAATCCCCAAATCCTTTAGCCTGTGGTAGATACACCAGCGACAACCTCCATGAATTTTTAGTTGATAGGGCGATGGTGGCATGGCAGTTAATGAGATAGTCTCGCAATAATTTTTTTGATTATAAAGGGAGTATCGGCGATCGCACCAGCCCTGACTGACTTCGTTACATTCTGTAACATATCTGGGTATCACTGTATCTTTGGCTACCGTTTATCGTCCTGGAGGGGGGAGCTGTCAATAATATCTCGTTATTAGGAACTCCTGAGCTATCCTTTGGATTTGAGTATCACTCTATCGAGTTTATTTGTACTTTTTTAGATAGCCATGTATCGCTTAATGAATGGTTTTAAAAATCACAAGAAATACCCCCAGTTTTAGGGTATTTCAACCTAACTGATAATGCTTGTCAATATTGTTGGGAATCATTCTCCTAACTAGGATATACCGCCCCAAAATGCCTTGAATTTTCCATTTGCCTGTGTTCTAATCAAGACATGGATGACCCAAAACGGGGTCAAAAATACTCAAAAATACTCAAGACTCGTCTTGTAACCAGGAGAATTTTCAATGGCGATCGCAACCCCAATCCAAGCCTTCGAGCAAATTGCCGACAATCCCATTGCACTGCCCAAAACCACAACAGAACCCGTCTGCGAGGGCTTAAATATCCTCTTAGCCACCTTCCAAGCCCTCTATTTACAATATCAAAAACATCATTTTGTGGTTGAAGGCGCCGAATTTTATCAACTTCATAACTTCTTCCAAGAATGCTATGATGACGTCGCCGGCCATGTTCATGACTTAGGAGAACGGCTCAATGGCCTCGGAGGGGTTCCCGCCGCAAGTTTCAGTAAACTGGCAGAACTTTGCGCCTTTGAACCCGAGGCAGACGGTGTTTTTCCCGCCCGACAAATGCTAGAATCGGATTTAAAAGCCGAACAAGCGGCGATTTCCCTCTTGCGTTCTCAGGCGGCACAATGTGAAAGTGTTGGCGATCGCGCCACCCGCCATTTATATGAAGAAATGCTCCTCAAAACAGAAGAACGCGCCTATCACATTGCCCATTTTCTCGCTCCTGATAGCCTGAAACAATAGTCTGTTATCCAGACTCTGGTATCCAGACAAGGAACAGCGGGCAACACCCGCCCCTGTTCCCTGTTCCCTGTTCCCTGTTCCCTATCTTAAACACGCCTGAATCAACCCCTCGCTTCCCGTCGCCAGACGAATCGGAACCCCAAATTCCTGTTCCAACTCTTCCACAGTGACATCATCGAGGAAGCGAGTTTCCCCATGTTTCAACATCACCGTCGGCAGAACAATCCCATCGCCGAGATAATCTCGCCGTTGTTGCAACCCTCGCCTGACATCGGAACCCGTGAGAACCCCAGTCACACTAATCTCTTGCCCCCAAAACTCGCTATTGAGGCTTAACATCTCCACCGTTAACCCCTCAACAGCGTTGAGTTGTTGCAGAATCTCCCCAAACGCAGTTCTGACAGCGTTCCCCACAACCCAGGTGAGGTGACGGGGAGGATGAACCTGAGAGGGAAGTTGTGTAGAGGCGATTTCGCGAAATTCATCGAGGAAGAGGCGAATCGAACCGACACCATTATCAATTTGGGGATAGCCTTCATAGTCAACCCGTTCCGGCATTTCTAAGCCGGCTAGGAGAAACCACTCGTCGGCTAACCAGGCAAAATTCGATCCTAACTGTTCTCGGAATTGCGGTTGTAAGGCTTGAACCTGTTGGATGACGTCCTCGGCTTTGCTGGGGGAGACGGGAGTTAGTTCATCTTCGGGGGGGCGAAATCGCGTTAAGCCAACGGGAACCACCGCCACGGAAGCCACAGCCGGGATATCGTCATCATCGAGGTTTTTGCCGAACTGGGCTAAGTCGTTTAGGGTTTTGTTGAGGTGAATCCCATCGTTAATTCCAGGGCAAACCACCACTTGAGCGTGAATTTGTAAACGCCGATCTTGGAACCATTGTAACTGTTCGAGGATTTGTCCGGCGCGGGGGTTTTTCAGGAGGCGCGATCGCACCTCGGGTTCGGTGGCGTGTACGGAAACATATAACGGCGAAAGTCGCAGTTGTTCGATGCGTTCCCATTCAGCGGCGGGAAGGTTGGTTAGCGTGAGATAGGAACCATAGAGAAAGCTGAGGCGATAATCGTCGTCTTTGAGATAGAGAGTATCCCGCATTCCTGGGGGTTTTTGATCAATAAAGCAAAAGGGACAACGATTATTGCATTGAATTAGAGTATCAAATAAGGCAGAGGAAAACTCTAAGCCTAAATCACAATCGTAGTCTTTCTCGATTTCGACTTCATGGAGTTCGTTGTCACTGTCGAGAACTTTTAGGCTGAGAATTTCGTCAGCACAAAGAAATTGATAGTCGATTAAGTCTCGCGGTGAGATATCGTTAATGGATACGAGGCGATCGCCTGCCTGAAAGCCAATCTCTTCAGCAATGGAACCTGGCAGAACCTTGGTGACGAGGGCGGGTTGAATGGTTGAACGACTCATGAAGGCAAGTATCGTAATCTCTAAGATAGGGGCGGGTTCTGAAATGGGAATAACCCAGATTTCGTGGCGAAACTGGGCAATTCCCGAATTATAATGTCAGCCTATTTTGACATCCTCCCACGCTAATTCAAAGAATATAGCGTGGGATTCCCACCATTACTGATGAGGTTTCCTCTTTCTGCGACTCGACTTACCTTGAGGAGTTTCCCCACCCAGGCAGAGGTCGATGTCTCCAGAGGCGTGAGTTCCCGTATGC
>NZ_JAWOCL010000169.1:0-14079 GCF_046483825.1 Sodalinema sp. | reverse complement strand
CGAGATTATCTTCAAGTACCCTCGGTGAGGGAAATGCCGGAAACGTTAGCCTAGAAGCTGGGGAAACGGTGCGATTCTTGAACGGGGATATCTTTAGCAATGTGACAGAAACAGGACGAGGAAATGCGGGCAATATCAGAATCATTGGCAAGCGAGTAGAAGTGCGAGAGGGCGCTCAGTTAAGTTCGAGTACATCAGCACAAGGGAATGGAGGTCGGATAGATATCCAAGGGACTGAGGCGATTATTTTTTCAGGAGAAAATGCAGAGGGTTTTCCGAGTGCCGCCTTTAGCCGTGTGCGAGAAATGGGACAAGGAGATGCTGACGAGATTAACCTGCTTGGTCACTCTATCGAAGTCAGTAATGGAGCGAGATTATCTTCAAGTACCCTCGGTGAGGGAAATGCCGGAAACGTTAGCCTAGAAGCTGGGGAAACGGTGCGATTCTTGAACGGGGATATCTTTAGCAATGTGACAGAAACGGGACGAGGAAATGCGGGTAATATCAGAGTCATTGGCAAGCGAGTAGAAGTTCGAGAGGGGGCTCAGTTAAGTTCGAGTACATCAGCACAAGGGAATGGAGGTCGGATAGATATCCAAGGGACTGAGGCGATTATTTTTTCAGGAGAAAATGCAGAGGGTTTTCCGAGTGGCGCCTTTAGCCGTGTGCAAGAAATGGGGCAAGGAGATGCTGTTCAAATTAACCTGCGTGGTCACTCTATCGAGGTCAGTAATGGAGCGAGATTATCGTCGAGTACGTTTGGTGAGGGAAATGCCGGAAACATCACCCTAGAAGCTGGGGAAACGGTACGATTTTTGAATGGAAATGTCTTTAGCAATGTCGAAGAAACGGGACGGGGAAATGCGGGCAATATCAGAGTCATTGGCGAGAGGGTCGAACTGCAAGATGGGGCGCGTTTGTCCTCAAGTACTTCGGGTGAAGGAAATGCCGGCAGGATAACCGTTGAAGCGCGTGACACGGCACAATTCTCAAATGCTAATATCTTTAGTACAGTAGAAGCAGGAGCCGAAGGAAACGGTGGCGATATCCGAATTCTTGGCAACACACTGTTCGTGGAAGATGGCGCTCAGTTAAATGCCAATACTCTAGGGGACGGGAATGCGGGGACAGTCAGAATTGAAGCGAATCATAGGGTAGTCTTCTCAGGAATTAATGCCGATGGTTCACGTAGTAGAGTCTCTAGTACCGTAGCCGAAAGTGGGTTGGGCAATGGCGGAGGAATCAGCATCTTCACCAACCTATTAGAAGTGCGAGATGGTGCTGGGTTGGATTCTAGTACCTTCGGCGAGGGAAATGCTGGAAGAATTACGGTTGAGGCTAGTGAGAGCGTATTATTTGCTAATGGTTTTGCATCTGCCGTTGTTGGGGAAAATGCGCGAGGAAATGCGGGAGGAGTTAATATTATTGCTAACAGTTTAGAAGTGCGAGATGGATCTCAACTCAATTCGATTACCTTGGGTCAAGGCAATGCCGGAACGATCAGAGTTGAAGCCAACGATAGGGTCATTTTCTCGGGAGTCGATCCTCAAGGAGTACCCAGTGTAGGCTTGACGAGCGTGGGGCAGACAGGGCAAGGGGATGCGGGAGCCGTTAGCATTATTGCCAACAGGGTAGAACTACGAGATGGGGCGGGGCTAGATTCGAGTAGCTTGGGTCAAGGCAATGCGGGAACGGTCTCGATTGAGGTGAGTGAGACATTGTTGTTATCAAATGGTTTCGTCGGGAGTGGTGTCGGAGAAACCGGGCGCGGCAATGCCGGCAATGTGACTGTCGTGGCTGACCGCTTAGAAGTCTATGATGGGGCATTATCCTCCAGTAGCTTGAGTCAAGGAGATGCGGGAACGGTAACGGTTGAAGTTCATGACACCGCTATCTTTGCAAGCGTTCATTCCCAGGACTTCCCGGTTGGTTTATCCAGCACCATTGAAGAAACGGGACAAGGGAATGCCGGAGGCGTGAATCTCATCGCCGGGACTGTGGAACTGCGAGATGGAACGGGGTTATCTTCGAGCAATAACGCCACATCCAATGCCAATGACTTTACAGCGGGTGATGTCTTTGTCCAAGCCGATCGCCTACACCTGAGCGATCGCGCCGACATCAGTGCCAACACCGGCGATCGCGGCGGCAACATCCAACTCGACACCGGAACCACCATTCTACGGCGGGGTAGCACCATCCAAACCAACGCCGAAGGAGACTTCCCTGGAGGCAATATCATCATCGATACTGATGCCCTGGTGGCCCTCGAAAACAGCGATATCACCGCCAACGCCATCAACGCCGCTGGGGGTCGAGTGATTATCAATACTCAAGGCATTTTTGGCACGGAATTTCGGGACGAACTCACCCCCGAAAGTGACATCACCGCTACCTCAGACCTCGGGGCTGAATTCAGTGGTTCCGTAGAACTCAATACCCCAGACGTGGATACAACAACGGGACTGGTGGACCTGTCTGCTAATCCCGTCGATGTGGCGGCTATCCTGGATACTGACCCCTGTACTGAGGGACGGGAGAGCGAGTTTTATGTGACTGGACGGGGGGGATTGCCCCCCAATCCCGATGGGTTCCTGGCCGCTGAAGCCACGTGGCTCGATTGGCGTTCCCGAGAAGAAGACTCATCAGACACCACCATGATTCAGGACGAGGACACGGCTTCTCTAGTCGAAGCTCAAGGGTGGCACGTCAACGGGGACGGGGCGGTGGTTCTCTCGACTCAGACTCCTGATGGCTCACCCACCCCTCCCCAGACAACGCCGGCTCACTGTTCTTCACAGCTCAGCCGTTAACCCTCAACGATGACTCGCTTAGGCTCCTTCCCGCAGCTTATCGAGGACACCGCGATCTTGCAGCGTTGACGTATCACCCGAGATTTCCTGGCCCGCCGCGAGATTGCGCAACAGACGACGCATAATTTTCCCAGAGCGCGTTTTGGGCAAATCATCCGTAAAGCGAATCTCCTGGGGACGGGCGATCGCCCCAATATCGTCAACCACATGTTGTTTCAACGCCTTGGCTAACTCCTCAGAGGGGTCATACTCCGACTCCAGAGAAATAAAGGCCACAATACTCTCCCCGCGCAACTCATCGGGTTTACCCACAACCGCCGCTTCCGTCACCGCCGGATGAGACACCAACGCCGACTCAATCTCCATCGTTCCCAAACGATGGCCCGAGACGCTAATCACATCATCAACCCGGCCCATCACCCAGAAATAGCCATCCTCATCCTTACGAGCGCCATCTCCAGCAAAATAGAAATGTTGCCCATCCTTGGGTTGAATATGCTCCCAATAACTGCGGCGGAAGCGATCGAAATCCCCATACACCGTGCGCATCATACTCGGCCAGGGATGTTTCACCACCAAATAGCCCCCCTGATTGGCTTCAACCGGGTTGCCATCCAAATCCACCACATCGGCAATAATCCCAGGGAAGGGACGAGTCGCTGAACCGGGTTTCGTGGGAGTTGCCCCCGGTAGCGGCGTTAACATAAAGCCGCCCGTCTCCGTTTGCCACCAGGTATCGACAATCGGGCAACGCTCGCCACCAATTACCCGGTGATACCAGACCCAGGCTTCCGGGTTGATGGGTTCGCCGACGGTTCCCAAAATCCGCAAGGAGGAGAGATTGCGAGATTGGGGATGATGTTCCCCGGCCTTCATAAAGGCGCGAATCGCCGTGGGGGCGGTGTAGAAAATCGTGACGCCGTATTTGTCCACCACATCCCAGAAACAGCCGGGATTGGAGGGGCGAGGAACTCCCTCATACATAACCGTCGTAGCGCCATTGGACAGGGGACCATAGACAATATAGCTATGACCCGTAATCCAGCCCACATCAGCGGTACACCAATAGACATCGGTATCTTGTAGGTCAAAAGTCCATTGGCTGGTGATGTGGGTGTAGAGGTTATAGCCGCCGGTGGTGTGAACGACCCCTTTGGGCTTACCGGTACTGCCGCTGGTGTGGAGGATAAACAGCATATCCTCACTGTCCATGACTTCGGCGGGACAGTCAGCGGAGGCGGTTTGTTGCAGATCATGCCACCAATGATCGCGCCCCGGTTCCATGTTCACGTTGTCCTGGGTGCGTTGTACCACCAGTACATTGTCAACGCTGGGGATGGCGTTGTCGTCGAGGGCTTTGTCGACTTGGGGTTTCAGGGGAATCACGGCATCTTTGCGATAGCCCCCATCGGCGGTAATGACTAATTTCGCTGAGGCATCTGTGAGGCGTTCCCGTAGGGCTTCGGCACTGAAACCGCCAAAGACCACGGTATGCACTGCCCCAATACGAGCGCAGGCTAACATGGCGATCGCCGCCTCGGGAATCATGGGCATATAAATCCCCACCACATCCCCTTTCTGCACGCCAAAGGACTTGATGACATTAGCCATCTGGCAGACTTCGCGATGCAGTTGCCCGTAGGTGAGGGTGCGGGAGTCTCCGGGTTCTCCTTCCCAGATGAGGGCCGCTTTGTTTTTGCGCCAAGTTTTGAGGTGGCGATCGAGGCAGTTATGGGAGATATTGAGTTTGCCACCGACAAACCATTTGGCTGTGGGAGGGTTCCAATCGAGAACCTTGTCCCATTTCTCGAACCACTCCAGTTCCTTCTCGGCTAAATCGCCCCAGAAGCCTTCTGGATCAGCGGCAGCGGCATCGTAAAGCGCCTGATAGTCCTCCATGCTTTTGATGCGGGCCTGAGCCGAAAACTCAGCCGAGGGGGGGAAACTGCGCTTTTCATGGAGGATCGATTCAATCGTGGGTTGAGACATAGGATTAAAAAAACAGGATTAACAGGTGATTTGTATCCAGGCGAACAGACACGAGAACTTCTATTTTGCCTTGAGAGGCGATCGCCCGAGAAGCCCTCGTTAAATCAGTTAATAATCAGTGGCGGGATCCGGTGTCGGATCAGCGGCAATTTGCCCCAAAACACAGGTATTCCGTCCCTGTTCCTTCGCTTCATACAAGGCACAATCGGCCGCCTGGATCAGTTGATGGGGAGTATGACTGAGCTTGGGGGTAAGATTGGCGACCCCACAACTGAGCGTAACATAGGGGGCCACGGCTGAGCTTTGATGGGATAAGCGCAAACAACTGACATTCTCATTCATCCGCTGCGCCACCTTCAGCGCATCCATGAGCGTCGTATCCGGTAGGATGATGGCAAATTCCTCACCGCCATAGCGAGCCACCACATCCCCGTTGCGGACCGATCGCGCCAAGGTTTGGGCAATTTTCTGTAAGCAGTCATCCCCCTGACGATGGCCGTAGGTATCGTTATAGGGCTTGAAATAGTCCACATCACAGAGAATGATCGAAATCGGTTGTTGACGACGCAAACTCAACCCCCAAGCCCGTTCCAGATATAAATCAAAGTAACGGCGGTTGGCCAGTTGCGTCAGGCCATCACAGGTGGCCAGTTTTTGCAGACGATGGATTTTATGCAAACTAATCACAAAGCTAGCCGTCAATCCAGCGGCGAGGGGGGAGATCACCGGAACCCAGAGACCATTCAGGAACGCCAGATAGCCAACGGTGGGGGGAATCAGACAGAGTCCCAGCAGATAGAGCAGTAGGAGACTCCAGGCGGGAGAAGTATGGCTGCGAAACTGGCTCGTTTGCCACCAATACCAACTGATCAATGTCCCCGCCGCCGCCCAACTGATGACCCAAAGCCATTCTAGGGCGGGACTCGGGACGCGAATAATTTTACGACCATCCAGGGCCGCGCTCACCAGTTGGCTGGTGAGATTGGCGTGAATCACCAAACTCGACATTTGCGTGTCGCGATCGCGGGTTCGGTTACTGTAGGGGGTGTTGTAACCTTCCTTGAGACTCGGGGCCACCGGGCCAATAATGACAATGCGATCGCGCAGTCGGTCATCGGAACTTTCCCCGGCCAGAACTTCGCTCATCGAGACGCTTTCAAAGTTCTCTCGGGGGCCACGATAGTTGAGAATAATCTGATAGCCGCCGTCATCAATCTGAGCATAGCCGCCATCATTCTTACGCAGAGATTCAATCAGGGTTTTGCCTAACTGGACGCGACTGGTTCCCGGTGCATCGGCTTCGATGGACACCTGTTCCTGTTGCAAATACATCAAGGCCAAGGCGGTGGCGAAACTATTGCGAATGTGACCCTCATTGTCACGTACTGAGACCAACGCTCGACGAATCACACCATCGGGGTCCATGACCATATCCGCTAACCCCACCTGATTAAGCTGTTGCAAAATCGGCGGCGGCGGCACCGACTGGCCCACATACTTTTCCATGCCGATCAGGTTTGGGGTACTCGCCAACACCTGCGAGAGGCGATCGCTCCCCGGTTCGATGGGAACATCCCGATACAGATGGAGTCCTAGGACACGAGGCTGCTGCGATCGCACCTCTTCGAGCAAGATCGCCAACCGCTCATCGGAGAGGGGCCATTGGCCGGCGGCTTCGATATCATTCTCGTCAATGGTCACTAGGACAATACGAGGATCACGAGCTTCGAGGGGGCGATGTTGAATATAGCGATCTAACATCGCCGCTTCAAACATTTGAAACAGTCCTCCAGTCGTCGCCGCCAGGACGATACCAGTTGTGCCAAAAATCGACCCCAACCTGGCTCGCCATTGCCATAATCGGTGTCGAACAGGGGAACTACTGCACATAGATTCAGATTGTCCCGTTTGATTGCGAAAACGGGGAGGCGCGATCAGCATAGAGTTTGTCCGCAGATGAAGTCTGATGATCGAGGATTAAGCAGGGGGCGATCGCCTCCCCGGTTGATATCCGTTTCTCCAGTGTAGTTGTTTTTTTGGGGCTGAAAAGCCAGGCCAGTACCGCTGACGACAACGGAACCCGTCCTGACTCTTCTGCACCTCTTCTGCACGTCTTATGTCTTGTTTAGCAGCCATGACCGCCCATTCCCCGGAACGGTTCGCCGATCTTCTAGTGAGCCGTTGCGCTCCCCGTCTCCGAAGTTCCGGGACCGACAACTCAGCCTACCGTATCTTGGGGTTGACCTTCATTATCATCTCTCGGCTCGAAGACCTCTGCCGCGCTCTGATGGTCAGGTTGACTTTGACTGAAAACCGGGGCTAGAGGTTCGAGGCGAAGCCGTGAGCTAACGCTCAAATCAGCACCCATGGCCCCGTTGATCGCGGTCAATAGCACTATACTGAAACCGATGACGGGTCGAAAAACCCAATTTGTCTTAACCATAGTCGATGCACCCTGATGACGATTGGCCAGCTCGGCCATTTGATACTTCCATTGTCTTGGAATAGGAAGCATCCTGTCATCCGTTAAATTGCGGAAATTGAGGCAATCTCGGCAATAACCTATCTAAAATGAGGGGACAGACCCCTTATTTAGGGTTAACGCAGTTGACCTCCCGACCATTTCTCTAGAGCGACTAGAGCGTATTTTCGCCATCTTCAGATTCAATCTGCACCTCCTCTTGAACCTGCTGACAGCGTTCAATATAAACCTCACAGGGGCGATCGCCTTGTATTTTCTCCAAACACTGCTCAAAGAGTTTTTGAGCCTCAGAATATTGCTTGACATGATACAAAAATACCGCCTGTTCAAAATTAGTCCGTTGCTCAAACTTCGCCACTTTCAACGAAGGTGGATCCGCATCAAACACCTCAAACACTGAGACTTTTTCGGACTTCCCTTTCACCTGAACTCGGTCAATCAGTCGAATCATATAATTATTTGTATCTTCAAGCTGTAAAAACGTCCCATGAGAAATCAATAACGGTGTCCCATAGAGTTTCGTTAACCCTTCAACACGAGACGCCAAATTCACCGCATCACTGATCACCGTCGTATCCAAATGATGTTGTCCGCCGACAGTTCCGAGCATCAACAACCCCGTATTGATGCCAATCCCAATACGAAGCGGGGGACGACCCGGACGTTGACGGGTTTTATTGTACTCACTCAGACAGTCCAACATGGCGATCGCCGCCCGAACCGCATCATCAGCCCCCCCACCAAATAGGGCCATAATCGCATCACCAATATACTTATCAATAAACCCATTATTGTCAGAAATTGCCGGTTCCATCCGCGACAAATAGGCATTGATAAACCTAAAATTATCCTGTAACCCCATCCCCTCCGACAAGCTTGTAAAATCTCGAATATCTGAAAACAGAATCGACATTTCCTTCTCAACCGCCTGACCGAGTTCCACATCAACCAAACTTTCATAGCCCAAAAACGAGAGAAACTCATGGGGGACAAAACGAGCCGCCGCATCCGTTAACTGAACCTCCATATTCAGCGCCCGATCCAAATCCTGGTTCACCTGAAACAGCTCCCGTGTCGCCCGTTCTCGCTCCGCATCCGCCTGGCGACGAGAGGCAATATCCTGAAACGCGATCACCGCAAAGGTGACATTGCCCTGACGACTAAAAATCGGCGCTCCCCACATTTCCAAAGGTAGACGCTTCCCCCCCAAATCCACATCCAGCGCATTAGCCTGAGAATGTTCCCCCTGTAACGCTCGCCAAGCCGGGGTTTGCTCCAGAGGGAATGGTTGTTCAGTCCCAGCAATATAGGCCGCAGGCGCCTGACGCACCTCATCGCAACTCCCAGGAACGCCAATCTCTCCCAGAATTTGATCGGCCATCGCATTGGCATAATGAACCGTGCCATCATCGTTAAGCACACAAATACCAACCGGTAAGGCTTCGAGAAACTGTAACAGACGGCGATCGCTCTCATACTGTCGTTCCCGAATCAGTCCCGTCGCCGTACTTAACCCCGTCCCGAACAGAGCCACAATGGGAGCAATCACCGGTAGCCACCAGCCGAGTTGAAACGATAGATAACTCAGCAAAACCGGTAAACTTCCCGTTAAGACTAACGTTCCCCCCAACCAGAGCCAACGGAGTGTGCGAGACTGGCGGCTGAATTGGCGTTCCCCCAACAAGCGATGGGAAACCATCACCCCACTGACGGCCCAAATTAGCGTCCAAAGCACTTCTTGCCAACCGGAAATCCAGCGCAACAAGGGTCGTCCATCTAAAGCGGCCCCGACAATTTCACTAACAAAATTCCCTTGTACCACCAGACTCGAACTGGCAAAACTTGAGTCGGTATCACTGTAGGGGGTGTACAGACTCTGCTGCAAACTCTGGGCCACCGTACCAATGAGGACAATTTTATCGTCGAGCGCTTCGGCGGAGAGGCGATTGGCTAGCACATCCCGGATCGAGATCGAGACAAATTGTTCCCGGTCGCCGCGATAATTGGACAGAATTTGGTAGCCCCCAGCATTGGTCTGGCCATAGCCACTTTCTACCCCTCGTAAGGGGACGAAACGGGCCTGACCTAACTCCATGATGCTCCGTTGGGGGTCAACGACCGTCAGCTCTAGGTCATATTCCTGTTGCAGATAGAACAAGCTCACCTGAGCCGCAAAACTCAGTTGCACCTGATCCTCAGCATTGGGATGGGAGAGGAGACTGCGGCGTATCTTGCCATCTTGGTCCCGCACAAAATCCGCAAAGCCGATTAAACCTCGCTCCGCGAGAATCGGCGGTGGCGCGACGGGAGAGCCGATGAGCTTATACACCCCGATTAGGTTCGGGAGCGTCTCCATGAGTTGGTCCAACTCCTCGGAACCAGGGGAGACGGGTAAATCTCGATAGATATTCAGACCGATGACAGCGGGGTTGGTGGCGGCGAGATTGGTGATGGTTTGGGCTAGGATGCGATCGCTGATGGGCCATCCTCCCAACTCTCTCAGGTCATCCTCATCAATGGTGACCAAGACAATGCGAGTTTCGGGCGCTTCAGGAGGACGCAGGCGAAAATAGTGATCGAATGTTGCCCATTCGAGGAGTTGAAACATCCCCTGATATTCCAAGACGATGACGGCCACCATCACCATCACAACTGACAAAACCAGATCTCGCCAGCGATTACCTTTTGCCGATCGAGTTGCCCATCGAGGTCTTTGCATGAACAGATTAGTCGGTTCAGTATGGCCAGATTCGGATGATGCGAGAGGATGCACCCTGCAAGTCAGGGAAGGTTCGGGACAAACATTGTTTCCCTTCTACGATATCGGTTTATTGGCTCTCTCGCTGTGGTGTCATCCCAACTGGCGCCTCCCAAGCCGAGACTCAGACTTAAAACGCCAAGAAGGCTTCTCCGGCGAGGTCACCGAGGCCAACCGTCGTCAGGAGATTCGTCCAGCTTTCGAGTGCTTCGGGATTCTCCGGCGCTTGACGATACTCTTGAGCCAACAGATTTAGGGTGTCGTACCACAAGCCAGCATTACCATACCAAGCCGCTTGTTCCAACGCAGACCATTGTGCAAAATCAGCGGGAACCTCAGAACTCGGACTCACCCGACGTAGAACGCCGCTCACCCAGGGCAGATCTGTTTGAGCGGGATTACATAAAATTCCCAAGTCCCAGTGATAGGTTTGCTCAAGTTCTAAAGGAGCGACGGTTGAAGGCAATTCAACTTGTAAAATACCGGCACTGTCCTCGATGGGGATAATCTCACTATACAGTTCCTGATTTTGTGCGTCTTTGAGGCTGAAATAAACGCTCGTTGCGTCGGTCGGAGGAAGATAGACAAAGACAACGGGAGCTTCAGCGGTGGTCAGTCCAACTTGTCCGGGAGGAATTAAGGCGGACAGGGAATGTTCACTGTTGGGATCTTGACGACACTTTTGCGAGGCGGGGCGAGTGGCGCCACCGGCCGAGTCCGGTAAACGTTCGCCGGTTGGGGGCTGGAAGGCGACTGGCCCAACGCTTTGAGCGTGAGCCGAGTTCTGGGGGGCTGTGAGCAACAGACCCAGTGTAAAAACAGTCCAAATCGGGATATAACGACTTAGCATAGGGCCACCTTCTTAGATAGGGTTGGATTAACTTGAACAGGCGATCGCAGAGATAGCGTTCGAGTGTTCCAGGGTAGCTCCATTGTAGTCTGCTGATTTGGCAACTGTCCAGGTTAGATTGTGCCAGTTCTCACCGGAAAAATTACCGTTTCAGCGCCCCTTGAACACCGTCTTACTCATCGTCAACAATGGCGGTGCGATCGAGCAAGAGTAAGTTTCTCAGATGGTCCGTATCGAGATCCGCCAGCCAGGATTCGCCGGAACTGACGACTTGTTCCGCTAGGGCTTGTTTACTCTCGATGAGGTCGTGAATTTTTTCTTCGAGGGTTCCCTGGCTGACAAATTTGTGAACCTGAACATTGCGAGTTTGACCAATGCGAAATACGCGGTCGGTGGCTTGGTTTTCGACGGCGGGATTCCACCAGCGATCGACATGAAACACATGGTTGGCGCGGGTTAGATTTAACCCCGTTCCCCCAGCTTTTAGGGAAAGAATGAAGATGCGGGGGGCTTGGGGATCTTCTTGGAACCGTTCCACCATCTCCTCCCGTTGAGCTTTACGAGTTGCACCATAGAGGAAGAAGACTTCACCGCCGAGTCGTTGTTCTAAATAGGTTTTCAAGACTTTACCCCATTCTGCAAACTGGGTAAAAATTAAGGCGCGATCGCCCTCAGCAATCAATTCATCAAGGAGTTCTTCGAGTCGCTGCACTTTACCTGAATCCTGACTCATTTTTTGCAAAATATTGGCTTTGCTTTTCTTATTTTTTAAGCCCAACAATTGAGGATGATTACATACTTGTTTGAGTTGAGTTAACAAGCCCAAAATCAAACCGCGTCGTTGAATCCCCTCTGCCGATTCAATCTCCGCCAGGGATGCTTGTACCAACTCTTGATAGCGTTTTGCTTGCCCAGGAGTGAGGGGACAAAACTCTGTCATCTCTTGTTTTTCGGGCAAATCTTGAATAATATCCTTATCCGTTTTTAGACGGCGCAGGATAAACGGCTGAACCAGCGATCGCAGCGTATTCAGAGAGTCCGTATCCCCATAGCGCTCAATGGGAATCGCAAAACGACGCTTAAAGAAGCCATGATCCCCCAAATAGCCCGGATTCAAAACATCAAGAATTGACCAAAGCTCCGACAGTCGATTTTCCACCGGCGTTCCCGTCAAGGCAATACGAAACTCACTGTTAAGTTGTCGCACCGCCTGAGCTTGTTTCGCGTGATGATTTTTAACATTTTGTGCTTCATCCAACACCAAAACCCGCCAAGAGATGCGCTTCAACAGCTTTAAATCTCGATAGACCAGAGCATAACTGGTAATCAAAATATCATGCTGTTTCGCCACCGACACAAAGGTATTGCCCTTAGCCCGTTTCGCCCCATGATGTACCTGAACCGACAGCGACGGACCAAACTTTTTCACCTCCCGCTCCCAGTTTCCCAACACCGACGTCGGACAAACCAACAACACCGGACCCGTCAACGCCTCCTGGGCCTGTAAATGCTGCAAAAAGGCAATGGTTTGGATGGTTTTCCCCAAACCCATATCATCGGCCAAACAGGCTCCTAAGCCCCAACGCTCCAAAAAGGCCAGCCAACCCACCCCTCGGGCTTGGTAGGGGCGCAACTGGCCCACAAACGAGTCGGGCGCTGGCAGGGGTTCTAGGGTTCGTTTCCCCGTGAGCGTGTCCATCAACTCCTGCATCGCGCCGCTGGCTTCAAACTCCACCACCGGCAGTTTGCCTAGGGTTTGGGTGTCTCCCATACTGATGCGCAAAGCATCTTCGAGGGAGAGAGACAACTCCCCTTGACGATTACTGAAAAACTCTTGCGCCGCTCGCACATCGGCGACCCGCAACTCCACCCATTCCCCATCGACTTCAACTAAGGGACTCCCCTGGGTGGTGAGATGGTCAAATTCGGCTTTAGAGATGGTTTTCCCGCCGAGACTTAACTGCCATTGGAAGTTGAGTAACCCTTGCAATCCCAGGGTTTGTCCCGGTTTGGGGGCTTCGGCTCGCACTTGCAGGCCCATACGTCCTGAGGGGCGATCGAGACTCTCCAAACTCGGCGGTAAAATCACCCCTAATCCCGTTTCCTGAAGCCGCCAACGCACGGTTTTGAGAAATTCATAGGCCTGAATGCCATCGAGGGGACAGCGTTCAGGGCGGGAGGTTTGCAAGCTGGCTTCCAGGGTGGGATAGAGCCGTGAGGCGAGGCCCAGACCACTGAGGAGGGTTTCTTGGGGGCGGTTGATAGTATGGCCCCCTAGGGTGAGTTGATCGACGGGGTGACTCCAGATGGTGGCGGCGGAGACGGTAAAGTTAGGGTCATAGACCGCTTGTAGGAGAAAGTCTAAGCACCAGGGGTCGCTGCTTTGCTGGGGTGGCTCTAGGCGTAGGGCGGTGCGAAATTGGTTTTGGCCCAATAGGGCCGATTCGACAGGCGCTAACCAGGTGTTGAGGGTGCTGGCCAGGGGGTCGGCTTGTTTGAGGCTGAGATTGAGGCTGGGGTTGCTGCTGGTTAGGGCGCTGAACCACTCTTGGAGCAGTGGCGGGACGGGGGTATCCTTGGGCTGGGTCAGGGTTTGCCGCACTTGGGCATCGACGATCGCACTGAGGAAACTGCGAATCAGAGACTCGGGAGTGGGTACGCCGCCGTCGGAGTCGGGGGCCTGAGGTCCCATGGCGCGACAGACATCGGGAAAATGTTGACTGAAGCGGTAGAGGCGATCGCTATCTTGGGGGCTATCGAGGAGGAGTTGCCAACGGGCTTCGAGATGCCCATCGGGACAGATAACGAATCCGGGGACAAATTTACCACGAGCGAGTAGATCTAAACTCCAACGGCTCAGATGTTGCCAGAGTTTTAAGTCGGGGCCAACCAGACTTTGTTTTGGGTCGGTCTCGGCCACCGTCAGGGGAAGTTGACGCAACAGATCTAACGTTGGTTCAGGGCGCAGACGCCGGCCAGACACGCGCCAGGGATGTAGCGTCACCGCCGAAGCCTCGGGAACGGGCCGGGCCGAATGCAGAGGACGTAGCTGGCCGCTGTCATCTTGGAAACTGGGGAGTTGTAGGAGCTGCTCCTCTGGGGGACAGTCAGCGGCGAGGTGAAGCTGATGCTGCTGTAGACTCTGGTGGAGTTCGTCGGGGCTAAGGGCGAAGGGATGGGCGGCGAT
>NZ_JAWOCL010000116.1:0-13882 GCF_046483825.1 Sodalinema sp. | reverse complement strand
GGAGTTCATTGAGATAAATCCGAGTGACGCGATCGCACTCTAGCAAGTCTTGGAACTGATGCAACTCAGGTCGTTCTGTGCGCCGTGTGGGATAGATGACCACCACCCGCCAGGGATGGGAAGGTCGATAGTGTCGCAGATAGAGGAACAGTTCCGCAAAGAGGCGGTAGTAGAGAGTATCATCGGCTTGGAATTGGACTTCTACTAGATACAGCGGTTGCTGGGGACTGTCACCGGTGGGTAGGAATAGACCATCAAGGCGAAAGGCCAGTTGTTTCACTTCCACGGAGGTGAACTGATACTCCTGGGCTTCATCACTCGGACGCTGGAGGAGGTCGAAGAGACTCCGAGGATATTGTTGGAAGATGCGGTAGAAGATGCTGTCAGTTTTCACAGACTTAATGGGGATTGACCGGTTGAAGTGATTGTATCTCCAAGTCCACCGCAACTCATCCAGACACCCGGTTTCTCTCGAACGGCTTGCCCGCAACCTTGCCGCCGCGATTCATCTACGCTTCAATCGAAGATTAGAAACGTAGGATTCTCGCGGTTCAGGCTAAAAAGGCCTCTTGATAAAAGCGGGTTTGTTTTAAATCCGTGATTTCAAACATTCGAGCAATCTCCTCGCGACTGGCGTTGGGAAGCTTATAAATAACAATGGTTTCAATCAGATCTCGTTGTAGCGGCGTGGCTGGGAAACGCTCCTGAGTCTGTTGAAACTCCTGGGCTTCATCACATCCGCCCAATCGAGGCAAAGGGAAGCACCTGTTGGGTCTTACTCAACCGCACCCCAGAAATATCGCCTTGGGCAAAAGCATAATCTTTATTCTGCCAGAGAGGGATATAAGGAACCTCAGCGGCGACAATCTCCTGTAACTCCACCAACAAACTCTCACGCCGCTGCGGGTCAGACGCTTCCCGTTGCGCTTGCAACAACTCATTGGCTAGAGGATCATAATAAAACGAGCCATGATATTGACTTTCCCCTAAGGTACAGCCTCCCTCCACAGACCCCTCTTGACATTCGAGAAACGGCTTAACGTAGTTATCCGCATCAAAGAAATCCGCATACCAGGACAAGACAAAGGTGGGATAAACCCCCTTATCTAAATACCCATAGGCTGTCGCCGCCTCAACACTCCGGGGTTCAACGGTCATTAACCCCTGCAAATCTCGCTCGGCAAATGCTTGTAAAATCGTGGCACTCAGACGGCCCGCCACGGAACTCGAGGGAAACCAGATCTCCACCACAAGAGGACTCTCAGGCGAAAACCCTGCCTCCCGCAACAGATCGGTAGCCCGGGCCACGTTACCATCGCCGTATTCCCTTTCAAATACTGGACGATGGGCCTCAAAGGCCGGGGGAAGCAAACTATAGAGGGGTTCGGCTTGACCGTAAAACACCCGCTCATTGAGCAGATCGCGATCCATCACCGCCGCTAAGGCCTGACGAACTTCAAGGCGGTCAAAGGGCGGTTGATTGACGTTTAAGACCAGATAGGAAATGGTGGTACTCTCGGCGGCGATGACTTGAAAGCCCTCGCTTGGGGCCAGTTCCTGGAGGCTATGGATTTGGTCGGGGTCGAGTTGTTGATAGGCCACATCCACCCCTCCAGTACGGAAGGCGTTATAGAGGTTGGATTGACTCGAAAACCGCCGCATATCAACGCCCTGGTTGTTCGGGGTCTGGCCCCAATAGTCTTCAAAGATGTCGAAGGCGACGGAATCACTGCCATAATCAGCCAGGCGGTAAGGGCCGGTTCCGACAAATTGGTTGGGTAGGAATTGTCCTTCGCCAATTTTATAGGTGGCGGGGGATATAGCACAAAGTCCAGGAAATGTCAATAAAGACGTGAAACCGGCGAAGGGATAGTTAAGGCTGAGGGTAAGTTCGTACTCGCCGCTGGCTTCAATCTTGTTGACTAAGTCTGCTAGCAGGAACGATGGCCGGCCGCGATTGTCACGGAAGCGGCGCAGGGAGAAGGCCATGGCGGCGGCGTTGAAGGGAGTTCCGTCATGGAAGAGGATATCGCGACGCAGGGGAATGCGGTAGGTGAGTTGATCCTCGCTGACGCTTGGCAGATCGCTGGCCAGTTTGGGGATGAGGCTGAGTTCTCCCTGGTCGTTTTGTTCGTAGCGATAGAGGGGTTCGCCGAGGTTGGCGATCGCCATCATGGAGGATTGTTCGTAGGCTTCGGCGGGATCGAGGGTCACGATTTGGGCGGTGGTTCCGAGGCGGATGCGATCGCCTCGGGAACTGACCGCGGCCCCCCCGTCGGTTTGACCGAGATCGCGACTCGACGGCTGACAACTCACTAAGATGACCAGACAACAACTCATCAAGGCCGCGATCGCCGCCCAACGTCTTCTCCAAACTCCTCTCATGCTGCCTGCCTCATCTGTCTTAGGACAACTCTCGATTGCCTGACTATCTTAACGGACAGCATTAACCAAAAAAATACCCCGAGTTTGAGATCGAGGAAGTCACATTACCGTCAAAGAAGAATAATCTTGCTCAACTTTTCTGTTTTAAAGGGATTTTAAGTTAAAATATCGGGCCGGAATAAAAAATCGACAGGCTGTCGTTTTAGCCAAGCTGAGGCAAGGGCCAACTGGATGGTCTTAACAGTTAAATCTGATAGGCGGCTGGGGAATCCAGCCTTAGTCAGAGATTTTGAGCCAACCTCGGCGCACGGCATGAAAGATACGGTTGAGGACATCTTCATCTTCAGAACTGAGGCTGTTACTGAGAACGACCGACTTCAGCGTTTGTCGCTCGGCGCGGGTGAGATGTCCGAGATTCCAAACTCGGGCAAACATTTCATCAAGGGGGATGCTTTGGTTGAAGGTTTGGGTCGTCATCATGGGGGCTATCACCTTAGTTCGATACTTCTAGTATCACCTTTAAATTTGCCTTTTACAGCGATCGCCTTCCCCATTTGAGACGATCTTCAACACGAATGTTTGTGATGAGTATCACTGTTGACCGGTTGAACTGGCAATTAACTCGCGGCTGAGAGTGGGTCAGACCCCCACGGGGTCAGACGTTCGCGGATCGCGGCGATCGCCTCGGTCCATTGTCCGCGCTGGGACTGACGAAATAACCGTAATGTGGGATACCAAGCACTGCGATCGCCCTGCAATCCCCAACGCCAATCCGGTGTCTGGGCCAACAACACCCAGGCCGGCTTCCCTAACGCTCCCGCCAGATGAGCCACGGCGGTATCGACGCTAATCACCAGATCCAGTTCCTGAATCATGGCGGCTGTATCCCAAAAGTCCCGTAACTGGGGCGCTAAATCAATGAGACGCGGCTCGGCGGCGATCGCCTCAGCGTCCTCGGGCCGAGGCGCTTTCTGCAAACTATAGAACTGAATCTGGGGCAAGTCCAACCAGCGTTGAAACTCCGCCCAGGAACAGGAGCGATCGCTATCTTTGCGATGCGTCGGACTCCCAGACCAAACTAACCCCACTTTTTTAGATCCGGCGGGAGCTTCGGGGAAACCGGGACGACAATGGGGACTGAGATGGAGATAGGGAACCTTGGCCGGAATGGTCTTCGCTGTGGTTTGGCGTAAATAGGGCAGACTCATCAGTAAAGCGTGAGCATCCCAAGCCGGAATGGGATCGTCAGTCGAGAAGAGGCGATCGCAGCCGGGGAGTCCCTGAAACAGCCGCAGTAACGGCGGCCGCACGCGCACCCAAACTCGCACCCCTTCGGCGGCTAATTCAGGCACATAGCGCACAAATTGAATCGCATCGCCAAAGCCTTGTTCAGCGAGTAATAGCAGGGTTTTGCCCCGTAATGACTCCCCCCGCCAGATTAAGTCGCCGCGAGGGAAGGTTTCGGCTAAATCCCGTCGGGAGGGACGGGCTTCATAATCGGCGAATCCCCGCTGAAAATCCCCCTGGAGCAAGCGCAACAGGGAGAGGGTACTGCGGGCCTCATGCCAATGGGGATCTCGCCCTAAGACGGCCTCAAAACAGGCGATCGCTGCCTCAATTTCCCCTAAATCCCAATGGATATGGCCTAAGCTAAACCACCATTGCGTTCCTGAGTCATCTAACGCCAAGGCCTGCTGATAGGCGGCTTTGGCTTCTGGTAACCCTTGGATTTGTTGCCAGGTGCGCCCGAGGTTGGCATATCCCGTCGCAAAGCGGGGATATTGCTTCAGTAGGGTCTGATAATGGGCGATCGCCTCGGACCACTCCCCTTGCTTAAAAGCGATACCTCCCAAGAGATTTAACACATCCAGACGCTGAGGCTGTTGGGCTAATAGGGTTTGGCAAATGGCGATGGCGCGATCGTACTGCTGCGCCTCGTAACAGGCCAAGGCCCTTTCAATGTCCATCACGTCGTTTTCATCCCCTCACGCTCACATCACCTCTCAAGCCACGGCCACTGAGGAATTGCTCCAATCGCTCCAGAGGAATCGCCCCAGTTGCAGAAAAATTTAGCATTCTTTATATGATTGCCCAAATCCTAGGATCCCCGGTTGAAGCAAGTAGCGTAGCAAACCCACACTAGGCGTTCAGCTCAGGCATCTACATCTAGAACGCTCTTTTGTTTTTGTTACTACTTAACATAAAATATAGGTATAAAACCTTAAAAAAAGCTATAAAAGCGCTTCAGAGAGAATGAACGCTATCAAGCTTTAATTTAAAAACCTTAAATCTTTCTAACATCAGCAGAGACATTAAGTTTAATGTTGCAACCCTTTCCATCCCCAGACACATCCCCCATAATGCAAACAACGAAAGAACGAGCGATCGCCGCCACCGGTTCCAAACGAGTCACCTCAACCGGCGTGGCGATCGCCGACCTCAAACAGAACTCAGTCAGTACTAAAGGAGAAAATCGGGTGAGATTAGCAGTATACGGAAAAGGCGGCATTGGTAAATCCACCACCAGTTGCAACATCTCAGTTGCCCTAGCGCGTCGCGGCAAAAAAGTCCTCCAAATTGGCTGTGACCCCAAACACGATAGTACCTTCACCCTAACGGGCTATCTCATTCCCACCATCATCGATACCCTGCAAGAAAAAGACTTCCATTACGAAGACATCTGGCCCGAAGACGTGATCTATAAAGGCTACGGCGGCGTTGACTGCGTTGAAGCTGGTGGCCCTCCAGCCGGTGCCGGTTGTGGCGGTTACGTCGTTGGTGAAACCGTCAAACTCCTCAAAGAACTCAACGCCTTTGACGAATACGACGTCATTCTCTTTGACGTTCTCGGCGACGTAGTCTGTGGAGGCTTTGCCGCTCCCCTCAACTACGCCGACTATGCCCTGATTGTCACGGACAACGGCTTTGACGCTCTCTTTGCTGCCAACCGCATCGCCGCTTCCGTGCGGGAAAAAGCCCGTACCCACCCCCTACGCCTCGCCGGATTGATCGGTAACCGCACCTCCAAACGGGATCTCATCGACAAATATATCGAGACCGTCCCCATGCCAGTTTTGGAAATCCTACCCCTGATCGAAGATATCCGCGTCTCCCGAGTCAAGGGCAAAACCCTATTTGAGATGACCGAAACCGACGCGGCCCTCAACTACGTCTGCGACTACTACCTCAACATTGCCGACCAAATCTTGGCCTTACCCGAAGGTGTCGTTCCCAAAGATGCCGCCGATCGCGACCTCTTCTCGCTGCTATCTGACTTCTACCTCAATCCTCAGCAGCCCCCGGCCACCGTGGATGCTGAACCCGACCTAATGATGGTTTAAATGATGGCTTAAATGACCGTGTGAAGGAACCGAGCCAGACTCGCAACTGATGTGAGTCTGGGTTGCGGCGGCGATCGCAGCCAATCCTGGCGCGAATGTCAACGACTATTACAGCTTGCAGGGATGAAGCACCCGAGTTGTCAGCTAGCCTAGTATGATTCAGTACAGGCAACGCCTAATGCCGTTTCAAGACGGAGTACCTTCGACTGAGGCGGATAGACTAGAAATGAACAACGCAGCAACTCCGGGGATAAATAAAAACCATGGCATTTTTCGATAGCTTTACCAGCGCTCTCAAAGAGAAGTGGTTGCAGTATTACCAAGCCAACCGCGAATGGCTCAACCTGCATATGCAGGTGGCTGCCGTCAAAACCCCCGATGGAGGTCGTCGTCCTCCGTCTTACTTCATCATTGGTTCCCTCAACGGAATCGAACCGAAGCTGGCCCAACTGATGTTGCCCTTTTCTCGGCTCAATCCCGATCCTGACACCTTAATCGAAGTGATCGGGCTCAACTTTGACCCTGACATTGCCCTCGGGTTAGATCCCGAGACTGACGTTCCCTCCCAAGGATCGGCCCCTTCCGTCGAGGAGACTGAAGACGACCCTTTTGGTGAGTCGGAAACTGGGGATTTCACCGCTGCTGGCGTGGCGGCGAGTAGCCTAGTTTCCGACGACCCCCAACCCCCTGCGATCGCAGAAACGCCCGAACCGGTGGCTGAACCCGAGCCGGAACCCGAAGCCGAGGCGATCGTCGGAGTCGCCGCCGTCGCCGCCGTCGAAGAGGAAGACGAAGAGGATTTAAGTATCCTTGAGGACGAAGAGGATGACTCCCCTGACGAGACCCCAGAAGCGATGATTCTCGACAGTGGCTCAGAGGAGAGTGAGTTCGAGGAGAGTGACTCAGAGGAGTCGGACTCCTCAAGCGAAGCGCCCGTCCCTGACGCGCCTGAAGCCGATGACGCCCTCGACCTCCTCGGAGAACCTGAAGCCAGTTCCGACGCTCAGGAGAACGACGAAGACCTCGATCCCTTTGCCGGATTGTCTGAAGAACCCGTCGATCTCGAAACTCCCATCGAAGATAGCCGTGATGCTAGCGACGATGAGAGCGGCGACGACATGGACTTGTCAGCCTTTACGGGTGACGAGACTGCCGAGGACTCCTCAAGCGAGGACAGCGATGATCTCGATCTCGATGCCTTTGCCGCCGATGACTCCGCCGAGGACTCCAACAGCGAGGCGGGAGAGAGTGATGACATCGATCTGTCAGCCTTTGCTGAGGACGAGCCTGAAAGTGATGACATGGATCTCGATGCCTTTGCCGCCGATGACGACGGTAGCGAGGGGTCTGACGACATGGATCTCGATGCTTTCGGTGGCGACGAGGACTCCTCCGACGATGATCTCGATCTCGGGGCCTTAGCCAGCGATGAGGGTGACGAGGACTCCTCCGACGATGACATGGATTTATCAGCCTTCGCGGCAGAGGACTCCTCCGATGATGGCGACGACGGACTCGACCTCGAGGCCTTCGGCGATGACGAGGACTCCTCCGATGATGACATGGACTTATCGGCCTTCGGCGATGACGAGGACTCCTCCGATGATGCTATGGACTTATCGGCCTTCGGCGATGACGAGGACTCCTCCGATGATGACGATGACGGACTCGATCTTGGGGCCTTCGGCGACGATGATGACGAGGACTCCTCCGATGATGATAATGGCTTCGACCTGGCTGCCTTTGGTGGCGATGACGAGGATTCGGGCTTAGGAGATCTCGGCGATGATGACGAACTCGACGAAGCCGCGTTTGGGGCGTTGATGGAAGATGACGACGACGAGGAAGATCCTGAAATCTCCAACTTGTTGTCAGATCTCGAATAACACGACTGACCACCCCTGATATTAGGAGAACTGTTCCATGACTGTTGCTGCACAACCCAATGCACAACCCAATGCACTCAACTTTGAGTGTGAAACCGGGAACTATCACACCTTTTGCCCGATTAGCTGTGTCGCCTGGCTCTATCAGAAAATCGAAGATAGCTTTTTTCTGGTGATTGGTACGAAAACTTGTGGCTATTTTCTGCAAAATGCCATGGGTGTGATGATTTTTGCCGAGCCGCGTTATGCGATGGCGGAACTCGAAGAAGGGGATGTTTCGGCTCAGCTCAATGATTACGAAGAGTTGAAACGGTTGTGCCAACAAATTAAGCGCGATCGCAACCCCAGTGTCATTGTTTGGATTGGCACCTGTACCACGGAAATCATCAAGATGGACTTGGAAGGGTTAGCCCCCAAACTTGAGGCCGAAATTGGCATCCCCATCGTCACGGCTCGGGCCAATGGGTTGGACTATGCCTTCACCCAAGGGGAAGACACGGTGTTAGCAGCCATGGCACAACGCTGTCCAAATCAGCGGGTGGAGTCAGAAAAAACTGAACGCAACGCCATCAAGCGTCTACTTGATTTCGGTCGCAAGGATGAGGAGGAGACGACAACATCGGAGTATGTTGACCATCCTCCTCTAACCTTGTTTGGGTCTCTCCCAGACCCAGTGGTGACTCAGTTGAGTCTGGAACTGAAAAAACAAGGGATTCAAGTCTCGGGAATGTTACCGGCTAAACGCTATACGGAACTCCCTCCACTGGTGGAAGGAGACTATGTTTGTGGCGTCAATCCCTTTCTAAGTCGCACGGCGACCACCCTCATGCGTCGCCGCAAATGTAAACTCATTGGTGCGCCGTTCCCCATCGGTCCTGATGGAACTCGCGCTTGGGTTGAGAAAATTTGCTCGGTGTTCGGCATTGAACCACAGGGGTTAGAGGAACGGGAGCAAAAAATTTGGGAAAGTGTCGAAGAGTATGTGGCCCTGTTGCGGGGTAAATCGGTCTTCTTTATGGGAGATAATTTGCTCGAAATCTCCTTGGCACGCTTTTTAACTCGTTGCGGGATGACGGTTCAGGAAATTGGCATTCCCTATATGGATAAGCGCTACCAGAAGGCGGAATTGGAGTTCTTGGCGAAAACCTGCGATGAGATGGGGGTTCCCTATCCGACGATTGTGGAGAAGCCGGATAATTACAATCAACTGCAACGGATTAAGGAGTCAAATCCTGATTTGGTGATTACGGGTATGGCTCATGCGAATCCGTTAGAGGCCCGTGGAATTAGTACGAAGTGGTCGGTTGAGTTTACCTTTGCTCAGATTCATGGTTTCGCCAATACTCGCGATTTATTGGAGTTGGCCACTCGTCCGCTACGTCGCAATGACAATCTCAAGCATTTGGGTTGGGAGAAGTTAGTCCAGGAAGATGCCCAGGTTTAGGGCTGTTGTGAGACGGTGACGTGAGACGGTGACTCACAACAGCCGTTTAGCGAGTCCCATCTCCCCAAGGGCGATCCCCCACGGGGTCGTCCTCTTGCCTCTTGCCTCTTGCCTTCTTTACAAATGTTTGATTTTTGTTGTTAAAGTCTGAACTAGGAGTTGCGATCGCTCAATTTTTGGTTTATATTAAGTCTCTTAGAACCCCAATGTTACCCCTGGGAACTTTGCGATCGCACCCCCAGCGCAGCGTGAGCGCAATGTGAAATCAACCTCTCTTGTACTTGTCAATAAAATTTAAAAAAAATTAACTCAACATGGCACAGGATCGCAACCGAACGGCTGTAATCACGGGCGCATCTTCCGGCGTCGGACTCTACACCGCAAAAGCCCTAACGTCTCGGGATGATTGGCATGTCGTCATGGCTTGTCGTAATCTCGAAAAAGCCGAAGCCGCCGCCAAAGACGTGGGACTTCCTGAAGGAAGTTACACCATTATGCACATTGACCTCGGCTCTCTAGCCAGTGTGCGCCAGTTTGTGACCAATTTCCGCAGTCTCAATCGTCCTCTGGATGCGTTGGTTTGTAATGCGGCGATTTATATGCCTTTGATCAAAGAACCGCTGCGATCGCCCGAAGGCTACGAACTGACGATGACCACCAACCATCTCGGTCATTTCCTCCTTTGTAACGTCATGATCGAGGACATGAAGCGATCGACCTACGAAGACCGACGCATGGTGATTCTCGGAACCGTCACCCATAACCCCGACGAACTCGGTGGAAAAATTCCCCCGCGTCCCGACTTGGGCAACTTTGAAGGCTTTGAAAAAGGCTTCACCGGTCCCGTCACCATGGCCGACGGGAAAGACTTTGAACCGGTCAAAGCCTACAAAGACAGCAAAGTCTGTAACGTACTAACCATGCGGGAACTGCATCGGCGCTATCACGACGAAACCGGTATCACCTTCACCTCTCTCTATCCCGGTTGCGTGGCCGACACCCCCCTCTTCCGCAACCACTATCCCCTCTTCCAAAAAATCTTCCCCATCTTCCAAAAGTACATCACCAAAGGCTATGTCTCCCAGGAACTCTCCGGGGAACGGGTGGCCGCTGTGGTGGCTGACCCCGAATATGGCCAATCTGGGGCCTACTGGAGTTGGGGAAACCGCCAGAAAAAAGACCGCAAATCTTTCGTTCAAAAAGTCTCTCCCCAAGCGCGAGATGACGAACGAGGTGAGCGGATGTGGGATTTAAGTATGAAACTGGTGGGATTGGCGTAGGGAGATAGCCAGCGCAACTAGAAGCAAGACCGAGGAATCGATCAGGTCGGTCCTCGGTCTTTTTTGATACTCGGCGATCGCAGTACTTATTCTTCTTCGTTCTGGCCTTTATCGTTCTTGTCGCTGGCGTTGTCATTCTCCGCATCCTCGGGAGAATTACCGTTTTGACCGATACTATTCGAGGAAACCATAGCGCCCATGGCTAACTCTTGACGGACTTTTTCCTCAACCGTCTTGGCAAACTCAGGGTTTTCCAACAGATATTTGACCGAGTTATCTCGCCCCTGGCCAATGTTGTCCCCATCGTAGCTATACCAAGCCCCACGGCGCTTAATAATCCCAGTTTCTTCAGCGAGATCTAACAAACATCCCACCTGGGAGATGCCGTGACCAAAGAGAATATCAAACTCAGCAATACGGAACGGCGGCGCAATTTTATTTTTAGCCACCTTAACCTTGGCGCGAATCCCATATTCATCAGAGCCTTTTTTCAAAGTTTGGATGCGGCGAATATCCAGACGCACCGAACAGTAGAACTTGAGCGCATTTCCGCCGGTGGTCGTTTCTGGGCTACCGTAGCTAATGCCGATTTTTTGCCGTAACTGGTTGAGGAAAATGACCGTACAGCCGGATTTGCCGATATTTCCGGTAATTTTGCGCAGGGCCTGACTCATCAGTCGCGCCTGTAGGCCCACATGGATATCCCCCATATCGCCTTCAATCTCGGCGCGGGGAACCAACGCCGCCACCGAGTCGATAACCACTAAATCCACCGCAACTGATCGCACCAGTTGGTCGACAATCTCTAACCCCATTTCGCCGGTGTCGGGTTGCGAGACTAAGAGATTTTCAATATCAACCCCCAACGCGGCGGCGTAGGTGGGATCGAGGGCGTGTTCAGCATCGACAAAGGCTGCAATTCCGCCGGCTTTCTGAGTTTCGGCGATCGCATGAAGGGCGACGGTGGTTTTCCCGGAACTCTCGGGACCGTAGATTTCGATGACACGCCCTTTCGGGAGGCCACCGCCGAGGGCCAAGTCGAGGGTTAAGGCACCACTGGGAATCGTCTCAACGCGCATCCGCGTCGAATCGCCTAACCGCAGAATCGCCCCTTTACCAAAGGAGCGCTCAATCTGGTTAAGCACCATGTCTAACGCTTTCTGCTTTTCGGAGTTCTGAGTGATAGGAGTCGCCATACTTGCCTCAATGTTCGATGAATTGACTAATTGACCCGCTTCCGGGCCAGGGAGGAACCGTCAACGGGGACGGTTACAGAGTAGAACCTGTAGCGTTGCTGGAGAACGACAAGATATTAAGAGCGGATCTGAAAATTGCGATCGTCGGGGTTTGCAGCAGATACATCATTTTAGTACAGAATCTCTGTTGGAACGGTCATGGGGCAACGGTCAGCCAAGTCAAGGGCAAAAGACCTTACACTAGAAGCCTGACGAGAACGATTGTGCCGGGATTTGCGGTACCCACTTTAATGTATGCACCCTAGTGATTTGCTTGTTCCTGAGGGAAGTTTGACTGTGGCCGGGGTCACGGATTATATCCAATCCCTCCTCGACGATAATCCCCAATTACGCCCAGTTTGGGTGGTGGGAGAGGTTTCGAGTTGTAAAACCCATCCCTCGGGGTTGTTCTTTACTCTGCGCGATCGCCAGGATGATTCTATTCTCAATGGGGTGATCTGGAAAAGTCAGGTGGCGAAGCTGTCAACACCCCCGAAGCTGGGGGAGTTGGTGGTAGTTGGGGGGACCATTCGGCTGTTTCGGGGTCGTGGTGAGTATAAACTGTATGGTTTTCAGGTGTTGGCCCTCGGCGCGGGGATGCAGGCCCTACAGCATCAACAACTGCGTAATCGTCTCATGGCTGAGGGTCTGTTTGACCCGAGACGTAAACGGCCTCTCCCCCCACATCCCAACACCATCGCGGTCGTCACCTCCCCTCAAGCGGCGGCCTGGGGAGATATCCAAAGTACCTTACGCCAGCGCTATCCGGGCCTTCAGGTGCTGTTGTCTCCGACGGGGGTTCAGGGCGATCGCGCGGCGGCCAGTATTGAACGGGCGATCGCGCGGGTGGTGGCCGACGGACGGGCGGAGTTGGTGATTCTCGCTCGTGGCGGCGGTTCAGCGGAAGATTTAGCGGTGTTTAATGATGAGCGGGTGGTGCGGGCCGTGGCCCTATGTCCCTGTCCCGTCATTACCGGAATTGGTCATCAGCGGGATGAATCCCTGGCAGACTTAGCCGCTGATTTTGTTGCCGAAACCCCGACGGCGGCGGCGAAACGGGCGGTTCCTGAACTTGAGAGTCTGATTGAGGCCCACCGCGATCGCCAACAACGGTTAGAAGAGGTGATGATTACCTATCTCGGGGGGGTGCGATCGCATCTGCATCAGCTACGTCAGCGCCTCGATATTACCCCGATTCAGCGTCAACTCAACCAAGAACGGCAAAAACTTCAGCAACTCAAACAGCGCCTGATTAACGCCAGCCAGCAACGCTTACAGCAATCCCAACAACGACATCAGTTTCTGCAAGAACGTCTCACCACCATCAACCCGCAAATCGTCTTAGATCGCGGTTACGCCGTGATACGTAACGCACAAGGTGAGATTGTCCGTTCGAGTCAGGATCTGCGACCTGGACGAGTTTTGTCCGTGAAACTGGCCCAAGGATGGGTTAAGGTAAAAATCACCTCCACTGGCAGCGAGGGACCCGCACCCTTCAGCCAATCCTAATCTCTGCCCATCCCTGACTCTCTAGTCTCCCGTCAATTTCCCATGACTCACCCTTGGAACTACGAAGCCACCGTCGAAGAAATCGAGAGTATCATTCAGAAAATCGAATCGGGACAACTCGACTTAGAAGATGTCTTCGATAAATTTGCTGTCGCCGCCGAACATCTCCAAGACTGTGAGCAATTTCTCGGGCAAAAGCAGCAGCAACTTGATATCTTAATTGAAACCCTGAGCGACCAGTAAGGGCGTATGTTCACCGATAGCCCGCATTTCAAAGGCTTAAATTCCTGGTTTCATCCCCATTTAGGTTTACTTCAGGCGGTGAACGACTCGGTTTCTTCTCCATTCTATCAACAATCCTTAACCCTTCGCGACCAAGTCTTACGACAACCTTTGGGCTTATCCATTGGGGAAGAAAACTTAGAACCTGAAACCCATCATGGTCATTTTGGCATCATTCAATTTTCAGAGAAACTTGGCTCATTACTGGCTTGTGTGGGAACCGCGATCGCCTGCAAAATTGCCACCAACAGACTAAACCCGATTCCCACCAGTAAACTTCACCAAAACGCCGGGACTGTGAGGATATCTCGGGGTTTCACCACCCCACTGTTAGCCTTGAAAAACCGAACCGGCGACTGAGGAGAAACAAAGAAAAGGGTAATCCGTACATCTAAGGGTTCTGGTAAGCCATTACAAGAGACGTTGCGACTTTACAAAAGGCTTTAGATAATCCGCCGCATCAAAATTGTTAACCCTCAGTCAAATCGAGCAACCCTCGCTTTTTCAATCACATCAAAAT
>NZ_JAWOCL010000108.1:0-9262 GCF_046483825.1 Sodalinema sp. | reverse complement strand
AATGACTCATACCAATAAGTGGTACCAATGAGTGGTGCGCGCATGAAGAAGTACGAGATCGACGAAGAGTGGGTAAAGACCGGCATGCAGAGCGGCCGATTCCTGCCTGCGGACCAACTGCCGTCCGAATCCCAGATCTCAGCTGAGCTCTCCATTGCGCGAAACTCGGTACGGCAGGCGCTCGGCAATCTCGCGGCCCAGGGTTTCGTGGAGACGCGCCAGGGCGTTGGAACCTTCTGCCTTGCTCCGGCGCATGCCGCCACCGGCTCACGCGACATCGCGCTGATCTGCTTCTCGACGTCGCAGTACATCTTCCCCGACCTCGTGAACGGCGTTCAGGCGACGCTCAACCGTACCGGCTATCATATGATCCTCAGCCAGACCGCGTGCGACGCGAAGGTGGAGCGCGAGATGCTGCTCGGGCTTCGTGACCGAGGGATTGCGGGGATCGTGCTCGAACCGTCGTTCGGTGACGATGGATTCTCCAACGCCGACGTCGTTCGCGACCTCGTGGACGCGGGAGTTCCCGTTGTCCTGGTGGACAACGCAACCAAGGACGACGAGTTCAGTTCCATTACGATGGACGACTTTGCCGGCGGCAGGCACGCCGCATCGCACCTCTACGAGCGCGGCCACCGCGATATCGGAATCGTCCACGATAGCGACTATCTTCCCAAGATCCGTCGCCGAAACGGCATGGTCGAGCTGCTCACCGAGCGCGGTGTCGAAGTTCCCGAGGAATGGCAGGTCTCCTACCGTAGCCCGCACAGTAGTCTTGCTGTGCAGGCTCGAGTTCGATCCGCACTGTCTGTGCCGGACCATCGCCCCACCGCATTCTGCTGCAGCAGTGACGACGAGGCGATGGACGTGATGGCCGCCGCGACCGAACTGGGACTGCGGGTTCCCGAAGATATTTCGATCGTCGGTTTCGACAACGCGACGCTCGCCTCGCACGGGCGCGTCGGCCTCACAACCATCGACCATCCCACCCGCTACATCGCCGAACTCGCGACGAACCTGCTCCTGCACAGTATCCGGTATCCCGAGGCCCCCTCAATGGGGTGACGCAATGGACGCGATCGGTGATGTGGCAGGTTCCTTCCCCGACGGGCCTGATTCCGGTGGAGTTGATTGATACTCCCGGTATTGATGAGATTGCTGGGGGGGAACGGGCGATGATGGCCCTCGATGTGGCCAAGCAGGCGGATTTGATTCTGTTTGTGGTGGCCGGCGATCTGACGCAAACGGAGTATTTGGCGTTATGTCAGTTGGGAGATTTGGGGAAACCTCTGTTGTTGGTCTTCAATAAGATGGATTTGTATCCTCAGTTGGATCAGGCCCAGATTTTGGCTCAGTTGCGTCAGTTGAGCCGGGGGGAACGGCTCTCGTTCAGGATTGATGAGATTGCTTGTGTGGCGGCTGAACCCAATCCGCGCCGGGTTCGCCATCAACGGGCTGATGGCCGAGTTGAGGAGGCTTGGGAAACGCCGGACCCGGATGTGAGCGCGTTGGAGGAGACGTTGCGATCGCTCCTGTCGTCTCAGGGGATGGCGTTGTTGGCGTTAAATGCTCTACTGCAAGCACGAGAGGCGGAACGGGCGATCGCTCAGGCCACGTTAGAGGCCCGTCGTGAGCAGGCCGATCGCCTGATTCGGGATTTTGCGACCTATAAGGGGGCGATCGTGGCCTGCAATCCTCTGTTTGTTGTCGATGTCATCGGTGGAACGGTGGCGGATTTACTGTTGGTTCGCAGTTTGGCTCGTCTCTATCATCTGCCCATGACCAGTCATGAGGCCGGGAAACTCTTGCGAACTATTTTTATCAGTGGTGGAGGGTTGCTGTTGGGGGAAACCCTGGGAAATGCCCTGTTTGGGGGTGCGAAGCTGGGACTACTGGCGGGAGGATTTCCGGGATTTCTGGGGATGGCGTTAAGTCAGGGGGCGATCGCCGCCTCGGGCAGTTATCTGGTGGGACAAGCGGCCAAAACCTATTTAGAGCAAGGCTGTACCTGGGGTGCAGCCGGCTCAGATACCGTCATTCGTGAGATCTTAAATCAATTGGAAGCTCAGGGCGATCGCCCCTCAATCAGCTAAAATCAGCCTAAATCCACCTCAAACATCGGCCTCAAACAAGAAAAAACCGGGTCTATCCCGCTCCCGAGGGATAGACCCCGCGCACGCCCCCCAAAGAGAGAGGAGAACACTGCCGGTTTAGAGGAGAACACTGAAACTTAGTATAGGTTTGTTGATAATCTTTGTCAACATTGATGCTAAACTAATTCGAGATCATTCGAGACCAATACATATAGGGAGAGCGTTCCTATGACATCGAGCCCAGACACCACCACCATTGCGCCGCGTCTCGGTCAATGGCTAGAAGACTATAACGAAGTGGCCACCATCCTGCCGGTGCTAGCGGGATTACTGGCCACAAGTCGCTTACGCCTACGGGGCGCCCAAGCCCTCTTGGTCAACCTACTCATCGCCGCCCTCGTGCGCCAAGTGTTGGGGAATCTCAAACAACAAGGGCGAACCTTGACCCCAGCCGACCACTCAGCCGACCACTCAACCGAAGTCGCGACCCCCAACGGTTACGCCAGCGCCTCTTCTCAAGAGGCTGAAGACGCTGAAGACTACACCATCGTTCATTCAGTCCCAGGGCGGATTCGGCTGCGGATTCCCCGACTGCGAACCGATGCGATCTACGCCAAACGTCTGCAAGGACTCCTGGTTGAAGATGCTCGCGTCAAATCAGCCCGCATCAACCGAGCCGCCGCCTCTCTCGCCATCCAATATGACGGTAGCGGGGTCTCTGAATTGGAATTGGGGTTATACCTGCTGCAGGTTCTCGAACAGGCAGATTCCCCCAGCCCAGCGGCATCCCCCGCCTAAGGCCGACCCTCCTTGCGACATCACGCTTCTACGAACCCATGACTGACGCCACCGCCACCTGTTCCATCACCTGTTCCATTGTCCATCACAGCCCTGGCCGCCTACGGCTGCGCCTGCCGGGTCTCAATCGCTCTGAGATGCTGGCCAACAGCGTTCAACAGTCCCTAGAGCAAACCAGCGGCATTCAACAGATCCGACTCAATCGAGCCGCTCAATGCTTTGTGGTTCACTATCATCCCGATTGTCTCAGCCCCGGCCAGATTCTCGACCAGGTGACGGCGGTTGAACGAGACCCGATGTCGCCGCCTGTTACACCCTCGGTCAGTGCCATCACCTCCCCCACGTCGCCGCCAGCGTCAGAGAGCTTTGGGGCCGCGTTGACCCCATCCCTGCTGGCGGCGGCCCTGGCTTGGCTCAGTGGTCGTCCTCGTTTGGCGGCCTTACGACCCCTGGCGTTGCTGTCTTTGCTGGTGGCGGTGTTTCCCACGGCTCAACGGGCCTGGGAGAGTGTGCGAGACGAGCGACGGCTCAATATTGATGGTTTGGATCTCTTGGCCCTGAGTTTGGGGGCTTGGCAAGGGCGATTGTTAACCCCAGCCTTGACCCTAACGCTCCATGAATTGGGGGACGGGATTCGTCAGCAGACGGCCCGCCGCACGGAGGTGCAAACGGCTGATTTACGGGATACGATTGGTCGTTTTGCTTGGGTGCAAGGGCCGGGGGAGGACTCTCCTGGCCAAGTGCCGAGCGATCGCGTCCCCGTTGAGGCTCGGGTGATTGTCTATCCTGGGGAACAGATCCCCGTCGATGGAACGGTGCTACGGGGAGAGGCCACCATTGACCAGCAAGGGCTAACGGGGGAAGCAATGCCGGTGGTGCGACGGCCGGGCGATCGCGTCTGGGCCTCGACGTTGGTGCGATCGGGTCAGTTGGAACTGCGAGCGGAACGGGTGGGGGCGCAAACCCGAGCGGCGGCCAGTCTGGACCTGTTACGCAAGGCGCCGGTTCAGGATACGCGCATGGCCAATTATGCGGCGAAGGTGGCAGACCGTTTGATTTGGCCCTCGTTACTCCTGGCGGGGATTACGCTGGCGACAAGCCGCAATCCGGCCCGAGCGGCGGCGATTCTGACTCTGGATTTTGTCACGGGAATCCGGGTGTCGATTCCCACGGCCTTTCTCGGCGCTCTCAACCACACCACTCGTCATGGCATTCTAGTTCGCAGTGGGCGCACCTTGGAAGGGTTGGCTGAGGTGGATACGCTGGTGTTTGATAAGACGGGGACGCTGACTCAGGGAACGATCGCGATCGCTGGGGTGCGAAGTCGCCCCGAGGGGTTGCCCGCTGAGCGAGTGTTGCAATTAGCGGCGGCAGCGGAACAGCAATTGACCCATCCTTTGGCTGAGGCCTTGGTTCGCTACAGTCAGGAGCAGGGGCTATCGTTGCCGGTTCGTGACCATTGGTCTTATGACTTAGGGTTAGGGGTTGAGGCCGAGATTGAGGGTCAGTTGGTTTGGGTGGGGAGTCAACGGTTTTTGCAGGAGGCTGGGGTCGATTGGTGCGGTCAGCCTCAGGGGGGTGAGTTGCTGAAGGGCCTAGAAGGGGAATCGCTGATTTATGTGGCCTGCGATCGCCGCTTTCAAGGGGTGATTCACTATACGGACCCCTTACGTCCCGAGAGCCAAGTGTTGCTGGAGCGGTTGCAACACCTGTATGGGATTGAAATCTATCTGTTGACGGGCGATCATCCTCGACGGGCGGCTGAGGTGGCGCAACAGTTGGGGATTCCCCCGGAACGGGTGCAGGCGGAGGCGTTCCCGGAGGATAAGGCCCGCATGGTGCGAGAACTGCATCGCAGTGGCCGTACGGTGGCGTTTGTGGGGGATGGTTTGAATGATTCGGTGGCGTTGGCCTATGCGGATGTGTCGGTGTCCTTTGCTCAGGGGTCGGAGATTGCCCGCGAGACGGCGGATGTGGTGTTGATGAATGATTGTTTGACGGATCTGTTGCAGGCGATCGCCATCTCTCGCCAAACCCGCTCTCTGATTGAGCAAAATATCGCCCTGGTGGTGGGACCGAATCTGGCGGCGTTGGGTCTGGCGACAACGGTGGGCCTCAATCCTCTGCTGGCTACGGCGATTCACAATGGCTCGGCGATCGCAGCGGGCCTCAATAGTCTACGGCCCCTGGTGGTTCATCAGTTGCATTGGGAGCCGAACCAAGAGGGTCAATAAGTGACAGTTGAATGTGGACAATTTCAGACACAAGTACCCAGATACAGTAAATAGCTTGGGCTTAGATAGCGTCTTGTTTATTGTGGCGAAATACAACAACTACTTCCCAAATCGGCCAGGCCTGTTGGTCGAGTTGGGAGTTGGGGAAACGGGAGTCCATCTCCCTTCTAATGCAAATTATTCTCATTGAGACAAAATGCTGCTACCCTGGAAACTGATGCTACAACAGGCTGGAATGCTCCAGAGCAGTCGCCTATGTCTTTAATCCACCTCGAAAAGTCCGTTCTCACCTTCCACTTCAAAGAAATTCTTGAAAGTGGGGATAATAGCCATCCTCTCACCTGGTTGGGGTTGGGGGTGTTGCTTTTCGGTTCTCCCTTATTACCGCTGTTGAGCCAGCCTCGTCGAGATCAGCCGATTCAGTCTGGGAGACGGGTTCAGGGAGAGATTCCCTTGTCTGAGTGGATTGCTCAGGCCCAACAACGCAGCCAGTTAACAACGAATTTGTCAGAGGCGAACTTGTCAGAGGCGAATTTGTCAGACACGAATTTGTCGCCAACGGACTCATCTACCCCATTGCGGCAGATGAGCCGTATCTCTGGGAGTTAAGCTGACTCGGCTTCCTCAGGATTCGAGGAGCCGGAGTCAGAACCGCTCACGGACGCCGAGAGGGCCGCCGGAGGGGTTCCGTGGACTTCCGCACGAGCTTCGGCGGCGATGTCGGCGAGGAGTTCTCCCGCTTCGGCGATCGCACCCCGCGTTTTTTCAAAGAACACCACACTCGATTTGAGGGTTCCTCGTAACAGTGGTTTGGCGTAGGGTAAAACGATGGGGGTAATGACCACAGCGGCGGCCCCGATGGCGATCGCTTTGGCATTGGGATCTCTGGCCAACTCAGCCACGCGCTGCCGTAGGCCGATGCCATCTCTCATGCCATTTTCCATACCCTCTCCCATGCCGTTTTGGTATCCCTGCATAATCACGTTCCTCGATAAAAGATTGCTCCAACTTTGGAGTAATTCTCCTTTATTTTACCCCAGTTTGCCTGTTTATTTGACGCCTAACTTAAAACCCAGGTTTTGTTCAGATTTTGTTTAGATTTTGTTGCGAGTTTTGCGAAGGGTTTAGGGGTCAAGGTCATCAGCAATTTAACTCCTTTACCGTCGAAACCCAACCCAGGTCACTCCTAGAAGTTCTACTCCTAGAAGTTCTCCGGTTCCACCGCGATGATTTCGGTGTATTCAAAATCATTGGGACTGCGACAAACGAGGGGATACCGCACGCCGAAGCGTTCGATCGCATCCTCTTCACAGTCCGGTTTCGGGGAGTTATACCGTAAGACATATTCCCGGCCAATGCGATCGCTCATTTCCGTCTCCACCTCACCCCGCCATTGAGTTTTCGTCACCAACACCACCAACTGATTCGCCAACTGAGGAATCGACTTAGCCACCTGACGGCGATACATCTCATCGAGACTCCCAAACGGGGAATCCATCACCACCGGATAGGTACTACTATCGGGAGCCACCAACGCCTGACGTTGACTCCAACTGCGGACTCCGTCAATAATCCCACCAATAAACGACAAACTCAGAATCTGATTTTCCCCCGTCGAAGCCGCCACCACCTGATCTCGGCCCGCCGTCCGTTCAATCAAACTCAGTTCATAATTCTCATTCAAAATGGGGATATAAGGGGTAAAAGAAATCTGACGAAAGAGTCCCTGAATCCGCTCTTCTAGGGACTGGCGAAACTGCTGTTCAAAATTATCCTGAATCCGTTGTAATCGGTCCATTGCATCAGCCACCGCCGCAATGCGCTGTTGAGCCAACACTTGCTTGCGTTCATTCATTTGTTGCTGATCAACCTGTTTTCCTAACTGAGTAATGTCTCGCTGGAGACTCACTCGTTGCTGTTGGTTGGCTCCGAGTTCCTGATTTAACTCACTGGTGCGTAATTCCAGCTGATCTAAACGCTGTTGCAACTCCTGAATATCCTGATCTGGGAAACGGCGTAATTGCTCTTTCACTGACTCCAACTGTTCCGCCAACCCCGAGACATCTTGGCCAAGTTGGAGTAACTCTTGCTGTTGCTGTTGTGTCGTCTGACAAAAGGCCTCCGCTTGCGCGTCAATCTCATCCACCTGAGAACTGAGGCGAATCGCCGTTTCCTCCACATCCGCAATTCCCGCCTTTTGAGTCCATCCTTTGACATTCTCAAACCCCGGCGAACCCGGATGAAGTTCCGCGCCACAAATACAGCGATTGTGCTGGAGGAGTTGTTCGACAAAACGGCGTTGAATCCCTCGCCGCAGTTCACCTTTCTCTTGACGTTGGTTCAACCAGCCTCGGAATTGCTGTGTCATCTCTCCGAGGAAAACGGTATACCCGTGGTTGGCGATCGCCTCAGCTAATCCAGTTCGCAGTTGTTGAATACGTTTAACCGCATCCTGATGTTGTTGTTCTAAACGAGTGCGTTGTACTTGCAGATTTTCGGCTCCATTGAGTTCTAAAAGTTGCCGATTTAGGTCATGTTTTAGGGTTGAATTATGGGCTAATTCTTCTTTGATTTGTGTCGTTCGTTGGTCGAGTTTATCAACTTGAGCTTCTCGCTCTTGTTTCTGTTTAATAAACTTTTTAGTTTCAGGATTACCAATACCTTTAAGCTGATTGTCTAAAGCTTTGCGAACTTCCCGAAGATGACGCACCCCGCCGCCAATGGCGTTAATTCCTAATAACGCTTTCGTTGCATCAGCAATTTCCGAGCGTTTATCATCTCGCATTAACTTTTCGATGCGTTCCCCATCAAAGAAAAAATAGCGATGAAGACTCTCGGGCAAAATACGAGAAATGACATCATCTGGCGGTTCTTGGGGTAAGCGCCAGCGTCCATCTTCCCGAGCATATTGTAGGTTTAAGACACTGTCCCCAGTTTCGACTCCTGATTCAGTGGCGTAGGCGCGACAAGTGCGGCGAGCGCGATAGCGAATGGTTCCATGTTCAAAGTGGAGTTCAACAAAACATTCGACGGGTTCTCGGAGGGGAGTTTCGGCGATCGCCCGTTTATTGACCAATTGTTCTTCAGCGGCAAACGCGGCACTAAATTTTTCATAGAGAACCCAGGTAAAGCCATTGGTGATGCTGGTTTTTCCTGAACCATTGTTGCCATGAAAGATGGTGGTATTGCGATCGCCGCTGGCTAACATCAGTCGCGGGGTTTTTCCATAAAACTGACGAAAGTTACAAAACTGGATGGATAGAAGTTTCATAGCCAGACTAGACGAGCGAGGAATGAGGTGACGCGATCGTGATGATCCCCCTATCGTAACATCGAGCCGAGGCTCAGTGAAGCGCCCCCTGTGGTCTTGTGGTGGCCCTGTGGGAACATGGTATTACGCGGGAATAGTCATGAGTGAGGGTTGAATCGCCGACGGATGAGGCGATAGAGGATGAGCGAAATTAACCAAACCACTGCCAAGGGGAAGGCAACGAGACCGCCGAGACAACATAGAATTAGATGAAATTTACCCCGTTGGGCGAATTTGACCAGTTTTTTCAGCCACTTGGGATAGGGGTAGGCATCAAGGGGTAAGTTCAAGTCTTGATAAATTGCTGTGGCTTGCTGTGAGGCGGCAAACCCCTCTTGGACTCTGCCTACTTTTTGATACGAGTTACCTAACACTAATAATGTGTTGGCTTCACCACGTTTGTCGCCAATGCTCCGTTGGATTTCCAGGGATTGTTCGTAAACGGCGATCGCCTCTTGGTAGCGTCCTAGGGAATCGTAAGCATTGCCTAAATTCATTAAAGAAGTGGCTTCACCCCCTCGGTCGCCGATGTCCCGTTTGATGTCGAGAGATTGTTCGTAAACGGCGATCGCCTCTTGGTAGCGTCCTAGGGAACGGTAAGCAATGCCTAAATTGTTTAAAGAAGTGGCTTCACCCTGTCGGTCGCCGATGTCCCGGTCGATGTCGAGAGATTGTTCGTGAAAGGCGATCGCCTCTTGGTAGCGTCCTAGGGAATAGTAAGCATTGCCTAACGAAGTTAAAGAGGCAGTATATCGCCAATCTTCTCGACGGGGGAGATTTTCCACTAATTGCTGGTAGAGTTCTGCCAGGAGTTGATTATTGCCCCG